>JAFMBQ010000056.1 GCA_017858365.1 Algoriphagus sp.
CTTTTACTGCAGCTTCCCTTCCTTCAGAGATTGCCCATACAACTAAGGATTGACCTCTACGCATATCTCCAGCAAGGAAAACTTTGGAATTTGTGCTTTGATAGTTTTTGGACTTTGGAAGTGTGTTTTCCATTAATTCTGATCCGAATGCCTCTAGAAGGCCATTTTGAGCTGGACCAGTATAACCAATAGCTATAAATGCCAAATCACAAGGCACGGTTCGTTCCGTTCCAGGGATTTCTTCAAAACCCATTCTTCCACCTTTGTCTACCCATTCCAAGTCTACTAATTTCAAACCGGTGACTTCACCTGCTTCGTTGCCAATAAATTCTTTGGTCAAAATGGAAAACACACGATCTACGCCTTCTTCGTGTGAACTTGAAGTTCTCAGCGTCATTGGCCACTCTGGCCAAGGATTAAGTATGTTTCGTTGCTGTGGAGGCTTAGGCAAAAGCTCCAATTGGGTGATAGATGCGGCTCCATGTCGATTGGACGTGCCGATACAATCACTTCCGGTATCTCCACCGCCAATTACAATAACATTTTTCCCAGTTGCCGAAATCGGGTTTTCGGCAATTTCTCCATTGATTACTTGATTTTGTTTACCTAGAAAATCCATCGCAAAATGAACCCCTTTGAGCTCATCACCCTTGATCTGTAAGCTTCTCGGTTGTGTTGCTCCGGTAGAAAGTACTACTGCATCAAAATTTCTAAGAATATTTTCTGCTTTGATGTTAAATCCCACTTCGGTGCCACAACTGAAAATCACCCCTTCTTGAATCATCAGTTTAATTCTTCGATCAATAACCCATTTCTCCAATTTGAAATCCGGAATCCCATACCGAAGTAATCCTCCTGGTTTAGCATCTTTTTCAAAAATTGTAACCTCGTGTCCAGCCTGATTCAATTGATCAGCTGCTGCCAATCCCGCGGGGCCTGAGCCGATTACTGCAATTGATTTTCCGGTTCTGGTTTTCGGAGGGTTTGCTTTGATCAATCCTAGTTCATAGGCTCTTTCCGCAATGTTTTTTTCAATCAATTCAATCGCAACTGGATCCTTGTTGATTCCCAATACACAGCTCGTTTCACAAGGTGCAGGACAAATTCTTCCTGTAAATTCCGGGAAATTATTGGTACTCCGAAGTATGGTGATTGCTTCATCCCAAGATTGATTGTAGACCGCATCATTGAATTCTGGAATTACATTGCCTAGCGGACAGCCATTATGACAAAATGGAACTCCACAATCCATGCAGCGAGCTGCCTGATGGTTGAGCTTTTCATCAGAAAATGGCTCATATATCTCCTTGTAATCCCCAACCCGCTCCTTTGGGTCACGGGTTAAAGGTGTCTCTCTTTTAAACTGAATAAATCCTTCTTTCTCTCCCATCTTACACCAATGTTTTACTTTGTTCTAATGCTCTTTTCTGTAAGACCGCTTTGTAGTCCCGCGGAATTACTTTGATAAATTTCACTTTATATTGATCCCAATTCTCTAAGAATCGGATACCAAGTCCTGATCTGGTCAGTTTGACATGCCGCTTGAGATAGGTCTTGATAGTCTGGAAATCCTCCTCATCTAATGGATCGACATCCACTAGCTCAGGATTGATCTCGGTGATGTATTCGTTCAGGACGTAGGCAATTCCCCCACTCATTCCTGCTGCGAAGTTTCTTCCGATTTCTCCTAGGCTGATCACCAATCCACCAGTCATGTATTCACAGCCATGATCACCAATTCCTTCGATGACAGTCTTAACGCCAGAGTTACGAACACAGAATCTTTCGCCGCCTTGTCCATTGATATAAGCTTCTCCCGAAGTAGCTCCGTAGAAAGCAACATTACCAATGATGATATTATCTTCTGGGACGAATCGCGAATTACGGCTTGGATAGACAATTAGTTTTCCACCAGAAAGTCCTTTTCCGAAATAATCATTTGCTTCTCCCTCCAATTCAAAATTCACTCCTTTGGCTAAGAATCCGCCAAAGGTTTGGCCAGCTGATCCATGGAATTTGAAATTTATCGTGTCGTCAGGAAGCCCAATACTGCCATATATTTTAGATATTTCATTTGATAGCATCGCACCCACCGAACGGTCTGTATTTTTTATCGGAAAATTCCCTTCACTTGCCATGGCTTGCTCCAATGAGGGATGCGCCGCTTTGATTAATTGGCGATCCAAAACATTTTTCAAGTCAAACTCCTGATCGATTTGTTTGTGGATACCAACATGCTCCGGTACTTCCACTTTGTGAAAAATTGGGCTTAAATCTACTTTATCCCATTTCCAGTGATTCAGATGTCCTGTGGCCTGAAGTACATGACTTTGTCCCACCATCTCGTCAATAGTTTTAAATCCTAGTGAAGCCATGATCTCCCGGAGATCCTGAACCAAGAAATAGAAATAGTTCACAACGTGATCCGGATTGCCTGTGAAAAGCTTTCTCAGGTCTTCATTCTGAGTAGCGATTCCGACAGGGCAGGTATTTAAATGGCACTTGCGCATCATGATGCAACCTTCCACTACGAGTGCTGCAGTGGAAATGCCCCACTCTTCAGCACCTAGCATGGTTGCGATAGCGAGGTCTCTTCCTGTTCGGAGTTGACCATCTGTCTGAAGTGTTACTCTACTTCGGAGGTTATTTTTAACCAACGTTTGATGTGCCTCTGATAATCCAAGCTCCCAAGGAAGACCTGCATGTCGAATTGAACTAAGTGGAGAAGCACCTGTTCCTCCATCTGCTCCGGAGATCAAAATGACATCTGCCATGGCTTTAGCCACGCCTGCGGCCACCGTTCCTACACCTGCTTGGGAAACCAATTTAACATTGATTCTTGCTTTCCGATTGGCATTTTTCAAGTCAAAGATGAGCTGAGCCAAGTCTTCGATCGAATATATATCATGATGAGGAGGTGGGGAAATCAATCCTACACCAGGAGTGGAATGACGCACTCTACCGATCCAGTCATCTACTTTGTGACCAGGAAGCTGCCCACCTTCACCAGGTTTTGCTCCTTGTGCCATTTTAATTTGGAGCTCAGCAGCATTCGTCAGGTAATTGCTCGTCACGCCAAATCTGCCTGAGGCGACTTGCTTAATAGCTGACCGTTCCCAGTCACCATTTTCTTTTCGGGCAAATCGCATTTCATCTTCTCCACCTTCTCCCGAATTACTTTTGGCACCGATTCGATTCATTGCTATTGCCAAAGTCGAATGGGCTTCGTGCGAAATCGATCCAAAAGACATGGCTCCAGTTGCAAAGCGACGCATAATGTCAGATGCTGGTTCTACTTCCTCTATTTGGACAGAAATTCGTTTTTTGAATTCGAAAAGTCCACGAAGTGTCAAGGCATCTCGGCTTTGATCATTAATTTTAGCTGCAAATTTTTTGTACATGCTAAAATCATTCAAACGAGTTGACTTTTGCAGTAAATGGATGGTCTCAGGATTGAACAAGTGTTTTTCGCCACGACGCTTCCATTGATAAATGCCTCCAGCATCCAATGTTGGCGAGCTGATTTGATAGGCAGTTCTGTGGCGAATCAATACCTCCTCTGCTAGCTCATCGAATGAAATTCCACTGATCCTGGAGATCGTTCCTTTGAAACAGCGATCGATGACCTCAGGACCTAGCCCAATCGCTTCAAAGATCTGAGCTCCCTGGTAGGATTGAAGTGTACTGATTCCCATTTTGGAGAGGACTTTCAGCAGACCTTTACCGATTGCATCCTGGTAATTAGAGAACAGCTTCTTTCGGTCTTTTATCTCTGGAAACTGACCCTTCTCCCACATTTCAAGCAAAGATTCCAATGCTAGGTAAGGGTTAATCGCCGAGACTCCGTAACCTATTGCTGTGGCAAAGTGGTGGGTTTCTCTAATATCTCCAGACTCTAATACTAATCCGGCACTCGTTCTTATTTTTTTCTTTACCAAATGGTGGTGTACAGCTCCAATTGCAAGCAGGGATGGAATAGGTGCAAGTTCTTCATTGCTGCCTCTATCAGAGATAATTAGGATATTTTTCCCTTCATTGATCGCTTTTTCTGCCTCATCGCAAAGTAAATCCAAAGCTTCTAAAAGTCTTCCCGGCTGATGATCTGATTTGAAATGACTATTAAGGGTCTTGCATCGATACCCCTGACCTTCCATATTTTTGATTTTCTCTAGACTTTCGTTGAAGAGTACTGGTTGAGAAATATGGATTTGTCGGGTATGCTTAGGGCTTTCCTCTAAGATGTTTTGACCATTTCCTAGACGAGTAAACAGGGACATCACCATTCGCTCGCGGATCGGATCGATCGGCGGGTTACTGACTTGGGCAAAAAGTTGCTTAAAATAGTTAGCGATATGTTGGCTTTGCTTTGAAAGCACTGCTAGAGGGGTATCTGCTCCCATTGAGCCAATCGCCTCATATCCAGTGCCCCCCATGGGCTTTAAAACAACCTTCAACTCTTCTGAAGTATAGCCAAATACTGTTTGGCTCTTTTTTATATTTTCAGTAGAATAAGGGTGTGAAAGTGTCTCCGGATCATCTTCTAGACGAAGTTTGATTCGTTGGTTGTCAACCCATTGCTCATAAGGCTGTTTTTTACAGATCTCGCTTTTGACTTCCTCATCAAATAGGACTCTACCTTTTTCTAGATCTGCCCATAGCATTCTTCCAGGACTAATTCTCCCTTTGCGCTCGATCGTTGCCTCACGAATAGGAAGTGCTCCTGCTTCAGAGGAAAGTATCAATCGCTTGTCTTTGGTAATGAAATAACGTAGTGGTCTCAAACCATTTCGATCCAAGGTTGCTCCTACAGATTTACCGTCTGTGAATAGTAAAGCAGCAGGCCCATCCCAAGGCTCGACGAGTGAGGCGTGAAATTTATAAAATGCCTTTCGGTCTCGGTCCATGACTTCGTTGTCTTGCCAAGCTTCCGGTACCAGCATCATCATCGCATGTGGAAGACTTCTTCCACTTAGCGAAAGCAGCTCGGCCATGGCATCCAAATTCGCTGAATCGGAATTCAACTTATTGGTGATCGGCATCAGCATTTGCAACTCATCATCGGTGAAAAACTTTGATTTCATCAAGTTTTCCTTTGATTTCATTTTATTCAAATTACCTCGAATGGTATTTATTTCACCGTTGTGAGAGAGGCAGCGGAAAGGCTGAGCAAGTCTCCAATTTGGGAAAGTATTGGTCGAGAATCTTGAGTGGATTATCGCAAAAGCGGATTCGATCTTTGGGTTTTGTAAATCTTTATAAAATGGTAAAACCTGATCAGTACGGAGTTGCCCTTTGTAAATCAAGGTCTGACTGCTCAAGCTGGCGAAATAAAAGGAATGGTTTACCCCAGGAATATTGGTGTTGATCTCTGAGCTGGAAAAGTTTCTTAGTATATAAAGCTTACGTTCCAGCTCAATTCCAGTGAGTCCTTTTTTGTGTTTTACGAAGAGTTGCTCAATATTCGGCATCACCTCTAGGGCTCCTGATCCGGGCACAGTCTCATCCACAGGCAACGTACGATAGCCGATGAGCTCAAAGTCGAGTTGATCAATAATCTGATTGAGGAGTTCCTTTGATTTTTTGAAAAGCTGCTTGTTCTTAGGGAAAAAGGTCATTCCCACGCCGTATGATCCGGCTTCGGGAAGATTGATTTCAGTTCTTGCAGTGATATCTTTCAAGAATTGGTGTGGGACTTGAATCAAAATCCCTGCACCATCTCCGGTTTTAGGATCGGATCCACGACCGCCACGGTGCTCCATATTGCTCAGCATATAGAGTGCATCGCTAATCGTCTCGTGTGAGGGTTCCGCGCTTAAGTCGACAACTGCACCAATACCACAGGAGTCATGCTCAAACTCCGAGCGATATAATCCTTCTTGCATTATTTTGGAATTTAATAGGTTCGAATTTTCCAAAAAATACAAATTTTTTTTATCCTATTAAAATTATTGCAATGAAACAGTCCGATTGATGCCGTATTAATTATTTGAATTCAGTTTTCTAATTTTTTCGTAATTTGGTTTTAGCTTTATTTTTGAGGTCTATATAGGGATATATAAGGCTTTTCATAAAAAGGGGGCTTGAAAATTCACGATTTTGATACAATTTAAGGAGTCTTGCGGACTTTGTGGGTCAAAAAGATCTTGAAAGATTTTGATAATATATTTTAAATAATCCCCTGAAGTATTTGAAAAGTAAGGAATAGTAGGAAATCCCAAAGATTATCCTTCTCGGAAATGATTCTTCCAAATAAGAAAGATCAATCTGTATATGAACTGATCCCGTCCTTATCCTGAGATTTTAAATGAACTTTCACTTTTTTGATTTTGCGTAGGTCCACTGCCAATACAGTGAATTCAAAATCTTCGAAAACAATTTTTGCTCCGTTCTTAGGAAGTTTGGAATTGATCTCTAAAAGTAGCCCTCCCAAGGACTCGCTTTCACCTTTGACGTCATCAAAAATCTGGATATCCAACTCTAGCCGTTTACAGAAATCATTGAGCGAAACCTTTCCTTCAAAAATGTAGGTACTTGGGTCGATTTCTTGAAAAAAGAAGTCGTCTCGATCATCGAATTCATCATTGATCTCTCCGATAATTTCTTCAATGAGATCTTCCAAGGTGACTAAACCGGAAGTCCCACCATATTCATCTACGACGATCGCCATATGAACACGCTTTTGCTGAAAGTCTTTTAAAAGTGTATCCACTTTCTTATTCTCAGGAACAAAAAAACTCTTTCGAATCAGTTCTTTCCATGCAAAATCCTCATCTTTTTCGATAAAGGGTAATAAGTCCTTGATGTAGAGTATGCCTAGGATATTATCAATGGTCTCTTCATAAACAGGGATTCTGGAATAGCCACTTTTATTGATTCGATCCATCAATTCATGGAAGTCCATCTCCACATCTATCGCAGTGATATCCATTCTGCTTTGCATCACTTGCTTCACTGTCAGTGTTCCAAAGTTTACTATTCCCCGTAGAATATCTTTTTCTTCGGAGGGAGTATCTTCTGTGCTTAAGTCTAGGGCTTGATTCAGCTCATTAACAGAAAGGGAATAGCCTTTTTTTACAATTCTCTTTTCCAAGAGATTACTGAAGGCCATCAGAAAATAGGAGATTGGCTTGAGGATGATGGAAAAAAACGAGATGGACGGTGCCATGATCAGACTGAATTCACGCTTGGCCTTATTGGCGTATACTTTTGGAACGATCTCTCCGAAGAATACAATAGCGAAAGTAACACCGATGGTTTGAACCAAAATAATTACGATTCCTGTGGCATTCGTCCCATATATAGACCATGCCACAAAGGTCGTTAAGGTCACAATACCGATATTAATCAGGTTGTTTAGGATAAGAATCGTACTTAGAAGCTTTTTTGGTGAGTCGACTAGTTCGATTACTTTTTTGGCATTTGGACTAGATGAATCTTCCAATTCTTCGAGGTCTTCATTCGAGAGGGAAAAAAAAGCAACCTCAGAGCCTGATACTAATGCAGAACAAATTAAAAGTAAAATAAAAATCAAGCCATTTAAAATCAGATAGCTTGAGGATGGAGTGCTTATTTGTGCTAGAAAATAAAGACTCGGGTAGGGATCGTCCATGAATAAACCGCAATGGTTGATGCAAAATTAAAAAAATCCCCTGAAACAAATTCAGGGGACGTAGTATATTAAAATGGAAGGTCGTCGTCTCCAGGATCTTCTTCCATCACAGGAGCATTCTGAACGGGTGCCGAAGCAGTTGCTTTTGGAGGCGCATTATGCGACTGCTGACTTGGAGGGCCCATTGGGCTACCTTCAGGTTTGCCTCCAAGCATAGTAAAACTAAGCACTCGAATTCTTACTTTTTTTCTGTTTTGGCCCTGCTCATCGGTCCATTTATCGGACTTTATTTTTCCTTCGACGTAGATTTGGCTTCCTTTCTTAAGGTATTGCTCGGCTATTTTGGCCTGCTGACCCCAAAGTTCCAAGTCATGCCATTCGGTTTGCTCGACTCGGTTTCCACTTCTGTCCTTATATGCTTCGGTAGTTGCAAGACTTAAATTTGCGACTACATTATCTCCTTCTAAGTATTTTACCTCTGGATCTGCACCAAGATTGCCTACTAGGATTACTTTATTTACTCCTGCCATATTGATTACGGTTTTTTGATTCAAAAATTACTTGATGAAGGTACTTAAATCTGCGCATCGTTCAAAAAGTTTACGATTAACTTTGGCTTGGCTAGCTGATCTATTTTTTCTTCTTCTACCAGCAGATAACCCTCATTTTCACACCATTCGGCTAGATATTGATGGTTTTTTTCTGGAATTTGAAGTTCGGAAAACTGCACATTGAGTTTTTGATGAGACAGTATATGTCGGTATTTTTTTGGAAAGGTGACTATTGGATCCTTGATAGCATCACTTTTTTTTGCGAGCTCGGTTAATTCCTGAGGAAAGTCGTGAAGTCCCTCCCAGATGTCTCCGGCAGTTCGTTTATTCCAAACCCATTGTTTCCCGCATTTAATTACAAAGTAATGGATATCTCGCTCCCTGACTTTTGTTTTATTAACCTTTACTGGAAGCTCCTTGACGAGCCCCTTGTTGAATGCGAAACATGAATTTTGTAAGGGGCACTCGGTACAGCTAGGATTTTTTGGAATGCATAATCTTGCTCCAAAATCCATCATAGCCTGATTGAATGTGGCTGGTTCCTCTTTCGGTATCAGTTGATTGGCTAGTGCTTCAAATTCTTTTTTCCCCTTTCCGCTTGCGATATCGGTGTCTATGCCGAAAAAGCGGGCCAGCACGCGAAATACATTTCCATCTACCACAGCTTTTACCTCATCGAATGCAAAACTTGAAATTGCCGCTGCGGTGTAGCTACCCACTCCTTTTAATATTAGGAGTTCTGTATAAGTACTGGGAAATTTACCTCCAAGGTCAAACCAAATCATTTTAGCACAAAAATGTAGGTTTCTTGCCCTGCTGTAATAGCCCAACCCTTGCCAAAGTCGCAGAACTTCTTCCTCTGGGGCAAGTGCCAAGTCCATCACGGTAGGATAAGCTTCTGTAAATGCATAGTAATAAGGCAAGCCCTGAGCCACTCTAGTCTGCTGTAAAATGATCTCTGAGAGCCAAATTTTATAGGGATCTTTGGTATTTCTCCAAGGTAATTCCCTAGGATTAGCTTTATACCACTTAATTATTTGATAAGAAAAGCGCTGATAATCAGTAGAATTAAGGTTCATGTTGCAGGAAAATATATACTACAAACCAAGCTAATTTATTCGAATATGTTTTTTAATTGCTTTGGTTCTTGTACATTTGCAGTCCCAAAAACACTTGGCTAATAGGTTGTTAAGCTTATTTAAACATTTCTAAATTAAATTCAAAGTGACTAAAGCAGAAGTAATCACCAAGATTTCAGACAAAACCGGAATCCAGAAAGATGATGTAACACAGACAGTTGAGGCCTTCTTCAAAGTAGTGAAGGAGTCCATGGCAGACGGTGACAACATCTATGTGAGAGGTTTTGGCAGCTTCATCAATAAGAAGAGAGCTAAGAAAATCGCCCGAAACATTTCAAAAAACACTGCGATCGTAATTGAAGAGCATTACATCCCAGCATTTAAGCCGTCCAAGGTTTTCATTGAGAAAATCAAGAGCAGCAAAAAGATTAAGGAATTAGCTCAGCAGGACTAAGCCTGTAGAGTATTTGGCATGAAAAGATCTCAGCTCATATTAGTAGGATTAGGGATCGTTGCAATCGCAGGGTTGTATGCGCTTCCTAAAGTGGTGGTAGATAATGAGGATGGTGCGACGGGGATTTCTCAAGGAGATTCTACATCACCATCTGAGGCTGCTGACCCACTGTCTATGCATGATGCTGAGATCTCTCCTGTTGAAGCGGAAGAGATTGTATCTTTAAAGCTAAAGATTTCAAATAATTCCTCAGAAAAAGAGTTTATCTCGGCTTCGGAGCGATTAGGAGAGGTCTATCGGGAATTGTCAAAGTATGATAGTGCTGGATATTTTCTAAGTTTGGCCGCTGATAAGTACCCAAGCCAAGAATTATCTGAAAAAACGGGGAATGTCTATTATGAGGCCTTCGGATTTGCATTGGATACTGATAAGGTTTCCTATACTGCGGATCAAACCCGAATTTACTTAGGACAGGTGTTGGAAAAAGATCCCACCAGATTAGATTTGAAAACAAAAATAGCGATGACCTATGTGTCCTCGTCCAATCCCATGCAAGGAATCACGATGCTAAGAGAAGTCTTGGCAGAAGAACCTACCAATGAGGATGGACTGTTCAATATGGGAATTCTATCCATGCAATCTGGCCAATATAAGCGAGCCACGGAGCGATTTGAGGAATTGATCCAGTATCATCCGACGAATCTCCAGGGACAGTTTTATTTGGGAGTGAGCTATTTCGAAGCCAATCAAAAGAATAAAGCAAAAGCTCAGTTTGAGAAAGTGAAAGAAATGACTCAGGATGAAATGATCCTAGGAAGTATCCAAAGCTATCTCGACAAGCTATAAATCAATATATCACAACTAAATCCAAAGACTATGCCTTGCGGAAAAAAAAGAAAAAGACATAAGATCGCTACGCACAAGCGTAAGAAAAGATTAAGAAAAAATAGACATAAGAAGAAGTAATACACTTCTTCTTATTCTCATTTTAGTACAACGTTCATTTACATTATTAATAAGAGACTTTGAGTACAGAATTGTTAATCGATTCAGCTCAAAACGGAAGTCGTATTGCCCTCCTTCAAGATAAAAGTTTGATTGAGTTGCACTCCGAAGGGATGGACAACCAGTTCAAAGTTGGGGATATTTACCTCGGTACGGTCAAAAAAATCGTCAATGGGCTTAACGCCGCATTCATTGACGTTGGATACGAGAAGGATGCATTCCTTCACTATCAGGACCTGGGGCCAAATTTCAACAGTTTGACTAAGTTCACCAAGCAAGTTCGCAACAACAATTACAGCAATTATATGCTGAAGGGCTTCGAAAACGAACCTGAGATAGACAAGATTGGAAAAATTTCTAATCCCCTATCCAAAAACCAGCAAATACTGGTTCAGATCGTCAAAGAGCCCATATCTACTAAGGGTCCCCGAATTTCCTGTGAGCTCTCTCTGCCCGGTCGATACCTCGTGCTGGTACCTTTTTCGGATTCGGTCAACGTATCCAAAAAGATCCGAAGTGGCGAGGAAAGAAAGCGCCTCTTGAGACTCATCAATTCGATCAAACCTGCCAACTTCGGAGTAATCATCCGGACAGTAGCTGAAGGCCAATCCGTAACGGAATTGGATAAAGACCTTCGAAATCTTCTCACAAGCTGGGAAGAGGGAATGGGAAAATTGATGAAAGCAAAGAATCGCGATAAGATCATCGGAGAGATGAGTATGGCTTCCTCACTTGTGAGAGACCTGCTCAATGAATCATTCGACGCAATCACTGTAGAAGAAGAATCCACTTACGATCAGATCAAATCCTACATCAGGACTATAGCCCCTGAAAAAGAAAAAATTGTCAAGCTTTACAACGGTAAAGCCAAGTTATTTGAAAGTTTTGGAATAGAAAAGCAGATCAAAAGCCTGTTTGGACAGACGGTCAGCCTCCCGCAGGGAGGATATGTGATCATCGAGCATACTGAAGCCCTTCATGTCATCGACGTGAATAGCGGAAATAAATCCAACCAGGAAAGTGACCAAGAATCAACAGCATTGAAGACAAACTTGGCTGCGGTAAAAGAAATTGCCAGACAACTACGCCTCCGAGATATGGGGGGAATCATCGTGGTCGATTTTATCGACATGAAGCGGGCCGAGAACAAAAAGGTCATATTCGAAGCGATGAATTCAGAAATGAAGTCTGACAGATCCAAGCATACTGTTTTGCCATTGAGCAAGTTTGGGCTGATGCAAATCACCCGACAACGAGTAAGGCCTGAGGTCAATATTATAACCAAAGAAACCTGCCCGTCTTGTAACGGTACCGGCAAAATCCAAGCCTCCATAATGGTGGCGGATAAGCTGGAAAAAGATCTGGAGCATATGGCTACTATTCAAAACGTGGACAAAATCCAAATCGGGCTGCATCCCTATCTGCACGCATACTTCACCACTGGCACGATAAGCCAGCGAATGAGGTGGTTTTTCAAGTATTACAAATGGATTAAACTGATCAAAGATTCTTCCCTACCGGTGACGGAATACAGATTCCTAGACGAATCTGGAGAGGAAATCGAACTAATTGTAAAAAGCGAGACTGACTAGTCTCGCTTTTTTTATGAGTGTTTTTTTAACCGCTAAGGACACAAAGGAAGCGCAATGAGCGCAGCTAGAAACTGGATTTTCTTTTGCACTTTAAAACCCTCAGAATTCTTTAGTATTATTTCCTAGGGTTTATGTTTGAGAAATCTAATCTAACAAATCCGACTTCATCTTCGGAGTGAGGGGATCCGATGTATAAGTAGTAACCGTCCGGTGTCGAAAAACCACGGCTATTAAAAGGTAAAACCACTTCTGTTATTTTTTTAAAGTCTTTATCCAGAATCACTAGTTTGGAAAGTGGAGATTTACCTTGATCACGGTTTGCCTCTGTGTCAGGTCTTATAATTGCCCCTCGTAGATAAACCTGAGCGGTAGGATCATAATCCACCCAACTGTATTTACTGGTATTGCTGTTCGGAAGAAAAGCTGTGAATTCACCTCGTTCCTCAGTTTTACCAGCTAAAAATTCCATTTTCTCATCTACTCCTGCATATATCCATTTCTTCGAATTCTGGGAAATAACCAGAAGGGAGTCGTCTGCCGGGAAGGAAATCAGGTGTAGATTTTCTTTTTCATTATACCCGTTCTGATAAGTAGCGAACGTGGGATCATCCAGAAAATCACGGTATTTACTTGGGTACTTAAATTTCACATAATTGATTGAGCTGTCTTTCGTTTCAAATTCGAGCAGCCAGTTTTCATAATCCAACAAGGACTCCTTTAGCACAAATGGAACATCTGGAATTATTATCTTTCCATTGATATTTATAGCTTTTGTTCCCATCAGAGTATTATAATTGATGGCCAATCTTTCAGGCGGACCTTGTGGGAGATTATAACGAGACTTTACTTTCCCGAAGTGATCCGCTCTTACAAGCTTCGTGGATGATACAAACCAAGCGGAAGAATCATCTGTGAAATCAACTTGAATAAAGCTACCAATCCCATCTGGTCCTTCAGTAAAATAGAGTTGGTCCCGAATCAGCTTTCCTTCTGGATAGCTGTATTCGAGGTATCTATTTTTTCGTGTGGTTACAAGAAATTCTTTATCTCCTCTTTTAATGTAATTAAAGTTTGTGCCCAGATCTTTTGTTACCGTATCTTTTTCCAAATACAGTGTATCGACAATCAAGTCCTCCAATTGAATGACGGGGATTTTTTTAACTTCAGTAGTTTGACATGCAAAAAGGACCCAAATAAAAGACAGGGGGAATAGTTGAAATTGTTTCATAGCTGAAGAATTAACTCAACTAATGTAATAAAAATAAAATTACTTCTTCACAAAAGTGAAAACCGACCAATCCTTTCGAAGGCGAATTTCTGGTTCATTGTCCAGAAACCCATAAACCAGCAATAATTTTTCAATACGTATTTCATGAATCCCGTTTTTCAAGTTGCTAATATCAATGCCCGCTTGATACGCTTTTTGACCACTTATGGCAAGTCGGTTTTTCGCCCATTTATCAATTTGAATTAAAGAATCATTGATATAGACTCGATGAAGATCAGCGGAGATCTCTATTTTTTCCCAACCTAAAGAGTCTAGTGTCACTTTGAAATCCCGATTGAGATCCTCAATAACTTGGTGATCATCTACATAGCGTGCGATTCCTACTCTTAGAAAATTGTCTGAAATTTCCTCTTTTGGAATAAACCCCCTTGGAAATCGCTTTGCCGGATCATGCTGATCCATATAATGGTGATTCTTTGCCGGCCATTCTTGTTCAAAATCATTTAACCCGCGCTCATTTGCAAATAATGAGAAATCCGTAATGTCTGAAATGATTACAGGAGCAGCAAGAGCCATTATTAAAATACTATATCCAATGGAAAACCACTTCCCGAGATTACTTTGGTAGATAGCATTGATCGAGCTGACCATACTTTCGATGTACCAAGTTTTGAATTTGGATTTTGATTTCGCAAACACTAATCCCACAAATACCAATAAGGAACCCATGAGTACCAAATAAATCACAAAGAAAGTGAGGTCAAGCCAGACATAGACTCCAATTAGAAGCGCTAGGTAAATAGTGAATACCAAAAGAGTAATTACCAATGAAATTGGATAGGCAAAGGTCATACTACAGATTTTCTCCAAGCGGAGGACCATGTCGGCTGGCTTTTGAT
>JAFMBQ010000565.1 GCA_017858365.1 Algoriphagus sp.
ATAAAGACGCAGTTGAAAAAGTAAATAGGAGGGATCGATTTTAGCCATTATCCACCAGCCTTTTTGGCTTTGTACCCTTCTGATTGGAGGATCTGAACTACTTTGTCTCGGTGATCCCCTTGGATCAAAATTTCCCCATCTTTTGCGGAGCCGCCTACCCCGCATTTATTTTTCAGCAATTTTCCTAAAACTGCCAATTCAATGTCATTTCCTATAAAACCTTCAATCAATGTCACTTTCTTGCCCGCTCTGGCTTTCTTGTCAAGCATCACTTTTAGGTTTTGTTGGTTAGGAGCCATGCTGTCTTGTTCGTCATTGGATTCGTGTTGAAACTCGAAACTATCACTGGTGGAGTAGACCATCCCATCCCGTTTTTTCCAGTCGTTATTTTTCTTTGTCATATTATAAAAACGCCTGCTTATCAAAGCAGGTATCAATTTTAAATAATTATTACTTCGTTTTGAATGTCCAGACCGGACGCGTGGCATGATTGACCACATCTTCGGCTATGCTACCTGTGATTAAATGTAAAAATCCTGTCCTACCATGTGTAATCATAGCGATTAGATCTGCATTTACATCTTCTGCAAATTCAATAATGCCAGTTTCTTCCGAACTTGAATTATAAATCTCAGCGGTGACATTATTAAAATCAAATTTGTTTGCAAAGGCTCGAATTCGTTTGATGGATTCGCGGCTAGTTTCAAAATTGCCAGGAGTATTTACGACCACGAAATAAAGTTCTGCTTCCAATAGCTGTTGAAGTCGTTTCATACGATCTGCTATTTCAACGCTATCTTCCCGGAAATCACTCGCAAAAACAATTTTCTTCAAATCCTTTGGATCGACAGCCGACTTTATTGTAATCACAGGGCAAATTGCAGTGCGGACGACTTTCTCAGTATTGCTCCCGATCAGCACTTCTTCCACACCGTTTGAACCTTTGGAACCCATGATTACCAAATCAGGATTCTCTTCATTAATAGAATCTGATATTCCTTTGAAGGCATTTCCGAGCTTGATGTTCGCGGAGAAAGTGAAATCTGAGTCCGCATATTTCGCTTTCAGCTCCTCGATCTGGACTTTTCTTCTATTCATCAGTTCGATGAAGAAAATCTGATTTTCCATATCAGGCATCATTTCACCACCTCCCATGGTTCCCATAGTCGTTGAGGTAGGGATTTCCATCACATGGAGTACTTCTATATGGACGTAGTTAAACTTGGTAGCGATAGCTGTAGAAAAGTTTAGGGCATTTTGAGCTTGCTCAGAAAAATCGAATGGGACGAGGATCTTGGTCATAGTTTTGGTCTTTAGTTGTTACAAATTACCTTAAAAAGGAAAATAAAAAAAGGACTATTTTAAGATTTTAGCTGAAAATCCTTGTACAAAGCTTAGAAAGGAGCAGAGAGAACTTCGTCTGAAAATCTAAGTATAAAAATAATATTTTAAGTGGATTTCCGGATGCCCTATAGTACTCAGGGTTATAAAAAAATCAAACCTATTCCAAATAAAATTGTCCACAGAAGCGTACTCAAAGCCATTTTTTTTAGATAAGGATCAATGGTTTTAGATTCTTTCCCATTTTGAACGCCCAAAGCTACAGTTATCATAATGGGCATGGCAAGTAAGGCTAATAGGGAACCCCAAGAGTCGCTGATGAACACAAAAATGATCAATGAGCAGTTTCCGCCTAGGATCAGAAACCAATTGTACCTATTCGCGGCTTTTTTTCCTATCCGAACTGGAATGGACTTTTTGCCTGCCGAAAAATCAGATTCGATATCTCTGATATTATTGATATTAAGTACAGCGGTACTAAATAGTCCCAATGCAATAGCGATCCAAATACCAGAAAGATTCAGTGTCAAGCTGTGAAGAAAGAAGGTGCCAAATACTCCCAAAATTCCAAAGAAGATGAAAACTGAAAGATCACCTAATCCAGCGTAGCCATAAGGATTACTTCCAGAAGTGTAGGTAATCGCTGCCCAAATGGCAACTAAACCCAAGCCAAGGAAGATAAGGAAAAGAGTCATGCTTTGCACCGCAACAAAAAGCAGTAGCAAACCTGATATCAGCGATAAGGCTCCTAAAAGGTACATGGCTTTTTTCATTTCAGGCAGAGAGATCAAGCCAGATTGAACTGCTCTGATTGGGCCTTGTCTTTCAGCATGATCAGCGCCATTTACAGTGTCCCCGTAATCATTGGAAAGGTTCGAGAGGATTTGAAGAAAGATCGTTGTCAAGGCAGCCAGGACTAGAATCTCCCAGCGAAAAACATTCAAATTAGCCGCCAAAAATGATCCTGCAAGAATACTAGCTAGGGCGAGTGGTAAAGTTCGAAGCCTGATTGCGTGCAACCAGGCCTCTTTTTTTGTTTGAATACTATCTTTCACAGATTGGGAAGGAATCTCAGACTCCGACAAAGTTTAAGATTTCCTCATCTAGCGGCGCTACGGATGAAGGTAAGAATTTGATCAATTCACCCTGCTCATCAATCAGGTATTTACAAAAATTCCAACCTGGCTCTTCGTTATTCCAACCATTCAGTTTTGAATCAGAAAGCCAGCGATAGAGGGGATGCTTGTCAAATCCTTTGACCGAAACTTTCTCAAACATTGGGAAAGTAACTCCGAATTCTGTCGTACAAAACTCTTTGATTTCCTCATTTGAACCTGGTTCCTGTCCGCCAAAGTTATTGGCAGGAAAACCTAGGATCACTATTTTATCTCCGTATTGCTCATTTAATTCCTGAAGTGCAGCATATTGCTTCGTGTAGCCACATTTGGAAGCGACATTGACAATCATGATTTTTTTGCCCTTGAAGCTGTTGAAATCAACTTCTTGACCGTTGATATCCTTGATTTTGAAATCGTAGAAAGTGTTTTCCATGGTGGTAGTTTGGTTGTTTAGGCTTACCGATTCTAAGCTATCAGGCCGTGTGGCTGATTGCTGGCAAGCAAAGAAGATAACTGAGATAAGTAGGAGTAGGTTTTTCATATTACATTCGGTCTGGGACATTTATCCCAAGTAAACTCATGCCTTTTTTTATTGTTTTAGCTGTAAGATCAGAAATGGCTACCCGGAATGCTAAAATAG
>JAFMBQ010000057.1 GCA_017858365.1 Algoriphagus sp.
TGGGTCGATTCATAGCGCGGATCGGCTAGGACTTTGAAGTTTTGAGTTTGCGCTTTTCCATCCAAAGTCATTCGGACAGTGTAAGTGCCCGGAGTAACTTTTGGTCCACGTAGGTTTCCTGACCACATGATCAGCCCATCAAATCCCTCTGCATCCTCTACGCGAAGATTCCAGTTGAATTCATTGCTTCCAGCTTTTACTTTTAAAGTGTCTCCATTGATTCCTTTAGTAGAGAACTCTCGTAATTTTTGATTTTTAGAATCAAAAAACTCAATTTTCAATTCCTCCTTAGGAAGCTCTTTCAAATACGAATAAACCAATACGCCACCTGGACGATTTGTTCCTTCAGTTAAGCTTGATCGCTTTACTCCATCCATACTGTAAGAATCCTGAGGCTTGAATAAATGCAAAGGTTTAGTATTGATCGCAGGCTCTGCTTGATGAAGAACTGTTAAATCATCAATAATCCAAAACGCACGACCCTGAGTAGCTGCGATTAAGTTATTGTCTTTAATTGCAAGATCCGTGATCGAAACAATTGGCAAGTTGAGCTGAAGCGAATGCCAGCTGCCGCCATCATCTTTGGAGTAATACATCGCAGTCTCTGTGCCTGCGTACAACATGCCTCGCTTCTCAGGATCAGCACGAACTACTCGAGTGAAATGCTCTTCTGCAATTCCTGAAACTATTTTAGTCCAAGTCTTCCCATAGTCCTTGGTCTTATATAAAAACGGCTCATAGTTTCCGGATTTGTATCCCGTGGCTGCGAAATAGGCCTCAGCTGGATCAAATGGACTCGCCTCAATACTGTTGATCTGTAGCCATTCAGGCAGAGTGGCAGGGGTTACATTTTGCCAACTTACTCCATTATCTTGCGTGACATGCACTAATCCATCATCAGATCCAGCCCAAATCACACCTTGTTTAATGGGCGATTCTGCAGCCGTAAAAATCGTCGCATAGTATTCTACCGAAGTATTATCCTTGGTAATTGGCCCACCACTCGGACCTAGTTTACTTGGATCGTTTCGAGTCAAATCAGGAGAGAAAGTCTCCCAACTTTGTCCTTCATTGGTGGATCTGTGAAACTGATTACTGGTCGTATAAAGCATATTGGGATTATGCGGAGAGAAGAAAATAGGAAAATTCCACTGAAAGCGGTATTTCATATCCTCTGCCCCATGTCCCATTGGATTATTTGGATAGACATTGACTGATCGAGAAGTTCCTGTTCTGTGATTTTCTCGAGTCAAATATCCGCCATATGAGCCTCCATATACAATATCATTATCTTTAGGGTCTGGTGCAATCCAGCCACTTTCTCCCCCTGCGGTCGATTCCCAATCACTTTCAGAGATTGATCGTCCATCATTTCTGTGCCTAATTCGAACGGTTGAGTTATCTTGTTGCGCCCCATAAATTCGATATGGGAAACTATTATCGGTAGTAACTCTATAGAATTGAGCTGTAGGTTGATTCATGTAAGTGGACCAATTTGCTCCCCCATCTTCGGAAACCTGTGCTCCGCCATCATCAGCAATAATCATTCGCTGGTTGTTTTGAGGATCAATCCATAAATCATGGTGATCTCCATGAGGAGCATTTGCTCCCTTAAAAGTCTTTCCGCCATCTGTGGATTTATGATAGCTCACATTTAATACATAAACAGTTTCTTCATCCTGAGAATCAGCAAAGATTCGGGTATAATACCAGGCGCGTTGTCTGAGACTTCGGTCTTCATTTACTTTTTCCCAAGTCTTACCGGCATCTTTTGAAGTAAATACTCCACCATTTTCATTCTCTATAATAGAATAAAGTCGATTAGAATTTTTTGGGGAAATTGTGACTCCCATAATTCCCAACAATCCTTGAGGGAAACCTTCATTCTTGGTTAAATCCTCCCAAGTTTTACCGCCATCTGTTGTCTTATACATTTTGGAATCAGGACCACCGCTCTCAAGACTGTAAGGAGTGCGCTTGATATCCCAAGTCGTTGCGTATAGAATGTCAGGATTAGAAGGATCCATGATCAGATCGACTGCTCCTGCTACATTACTCGCATAGAGCACCTTAGTCCAATTCTTTCCTCCGTCTGTGGTTTTATAGACGCCTCTAGTTTCATCTTCTTTGAAAATATCTCCCAAAACTGCAGCATATACTACATTTGGATCATTCGGGTGAACCCGCATTCTGGAGATAAATCGACTTTTCTCTAGGCCTGCCTTCTCCCAGGTTTTTCCAGCATCTGCACTTTTCCATACACCGTAACCGAAAGAGACATTTCCTCTTACAGTCTTCTCACCGCCTCCAGCATATACGACACTGGTATCACTTTCTGCTACCACGACTGCTCCTATTGAGCCTCCAAAAAACCCATCTGAAACTGGTTTCCAGCTTTGACCTGCGTTGTAGGTTTTCCAAACTCCACCACCAGCTGAGGCAAAATAGTAGATTTTATCACTTCCCTTTACGCCAGTCACTCCATCAGAACGGCCACCTCTAAATGGGCCGACTTGTCTCCATTGAAGTGCATCATAAATTTCAGGCTTTGCTACATTCTGAGCGTTTACCGAAATTTGGCTTGAATAAAAGACTAAAAGGAAACTTAAAGTCCATAAAATAAAATTCTTTTTCATCTGTTTATAATTGGTTTTTAATGGTCCCATGGAATCTCGCAGGGTTTATAATTTCCCCTCGGTGCGTCACTGGCGACATGTTCGATTTCATAAGATTAATTTGGTGATTTCTAAGGGTAGAAATTAACAATAGTCTGTTAATATGTTATTGAAAAATTGATTAATGGTAGTTTCTTAAGTAAAATCCAAAAAAAAAGCTCCTTCAAGTTAATGAAGGAGCTTCGAATAATTTTTTGTTGATTAAGCCTCAACTGGCAATACGCTTACGTATGATCTGCCGTCAAACTTCTTTTTGAAAGACACAACACCATTAGTAAGTGCAAATAGCGTGTGGTCTTTACCAAGTCCTACATTAAGGCCAGGGTGATGCTTTGTGCCTCTTTGTCTTACTATGATATTTCCAGCAATTACTTGCTCGCTACCAAATTTCTTTACGCCCAGTCTCTTAGACTGTGAATCTCTACCGTTTCTGGAACTACCGACACCTTTTTTGTGAGCCAT
The DNA here is from genome assembly GCA_017858365.1 of Algoriphagus sp. Lineage (GTDB taxonomy): Bacteria > Bacteroidota > Bacteroidia > Cytophagales > Cyclobacteriaceae > Algoriphagus. The sequence continues at coordinate 3,138 of JAFMBQ010000057.1, forward strand.
GGTTATATACGTTTATCGTTTTCTGTGAGGAAAACTTAGAGTGAAATACTTTCGATCATTATTTTGGTGAAGTCTTGTCTGTGACCATTCTTCTTTTTGTAGCCTTTTCTCCGCTTCTTTTTGAAGACAATCACCTTGTCACCTTTTACATGATCCAGGACTTTCCCGGATACCTTTGCTCCAACTAATAGGGGAGCTCCTACAGACACAGTGCCGTCAGCTTCAGCTAACAAGACCTGGTCGAATTCCACGGTAGCGCCAGTTTCTGCGTCCAACTTTGGAGCGAACACAAACTGATCTTTTGTTACTTTAAACTGCTTACCTGCGATGTTTACGATTGCGTACATGTTTCTTTGATTCTTATTATCGAATTCGGAGTGCAAATATAAGGAAGATGTGTAGAACAAAAAAGCGGGCTTCATATATTTTCTTTGGAATATTTGTCTGCTAAGCACAAGAGGATAATTTTAGTACTTAAAATCCAAAAAAAAGACCATAATAATATAGATCAGAGTTCAAAATTGTTAGGATAAATTCTCGCAATTATTAGGTTTAAATCTGATATTCAGAAACTTAGGCACGATGGCGATATTAGCGGTAATTTTGACTTATAGTCAAAAAAGGTCTTGAATTTTGGTAAAAAAAGAATTCTAAAATTTTTTCGGAAATTTTCATCGCCTCATACAGGAAAAAATAATTAATCTATAACTTCAATTATTTGATAATATATCGTTCTATTATAGGTACTTATACGTATTTGAATAGTGGTCAATTTTTTACTTAAACTTCCACTCCAGGGGTTTTTTTTATGGTTTTTGGTTCACATATTTGTCCCTAGGCTGTTCTGAAAAGGCAGCCTTTGCTATCCGCAATTGAGTAAGAATGCAATTTAGCCTCCAAGCTCACTAAAATAAAAAACGAAGAATGATGCAGAAGTATGAACCAATTTTAGAGGAGAATAAAAAGCGATTTGTTTTATTCCCTATTCAACACAATGACATTTGGCAATTTTACAAGAAGGCTGAAGCAAGCTTTTGGACTGCCGAAGAGATTGACTTGGGACAAGATCTTACAGATTGGAAAGCCTTAAATGACGGAGAACGTCATTTCGTTTCCCACGTTCTAGCATTTTTTGCTGCGAGCGATGGCATCGTGAATGAAAATCTTGCTGAACATTTTGTAGCTGAAGTACAATACACTGAGGCCAAATTTTTTTACGGATTTCAGATTGCCATGGAAAACATCCATTCTGAAACCTACAGCTTGCTAATAGATACCTACATTAAAGATGCTGTAGAGCGAGACAAATTGCTTAATGCCATTGAGCATATTGATTGTGTCAAGAAAAAAGCTGATTGGGCACTCCGATGGATTGACAATGGAAACTTCCAAGAGCGATTGATCGCTTTTGCAGCAGTAGAAGGAATCTTTTTCTCTGGATCTTTTTGTTCCATCTTCTGGCTAAAGAAAAGAGGATTGATGCCTGGCCTTACATTCTCCAACGAATTGATCTCACGGGATGAGGGACTTCATTGCGATTTTGCTTGTCACCTATATACAAAGCACGTACAGAATCCATTGCCAAAAGAAACTGTAATGGAAATCATCAAGGATGCTGTAGAAATTGAAAAAGAGTTTGTTACCGATGCCCTTCCTGTTAGATTGATCGGAATGAATGCAAAATTAATGTGTCAATACATTGAGTTTGTTGCAGACAGATTGCTCATGGAGCTTGACTGTCCTAAGGTTTGGAATAGCACCAACCCCTTTGATTTCATGGATATGATTTCCTTACAAGGAAAAACAAACTTCTTCGAAAAAAGAGTTGGTGATTATCAGAAAGCTGGCGTAATGGGTTCAGCCGAAAGCAACGAAAGCTCAAGAGGCTTCACCATCGAAGAAGATTTTTAATTGCACTTTTCCCATCAACCTAAAATAACACCCCTATGCTAGTAGTAAAAAGAGACGGACGGAGAGAGTCAGTACGATTCGATAAGATCACCGCAAGAATTGAAAACCTGTGTTACGAGTTGGATCCAAAATTCATCCAACCCATCGAGGTGGCCAAAAAGGTAATCGATGGATTGTATGATGGCGTGACCACTACCGAGCTCGATAACCTAGCAGCGGAGGTTTGTGCATCCCTGACGGTAAAGCATCCGGATTATGCAATCTTGGCAGCAAGAATTGCTATCTCCAATCTACATAAAACTACGAGTCAATCTTTTTCAAACACGATGAAGAGACTCTATACTTTTGTAAATCCTGTCACTGGAGCGAATGCTGCTTTGATAGATCCAGAAGTATATGGAATTATCAAAAGTAATGCGGCAAGACTAGATGAGGCAATCGACTACAAGCGGGATTTTGATTACGATTATTTTGGATTTAAGACACTTGAGCGAAGCTACCTAATTCGACTAAGTGGAAAAGTAGTCGAGCGTCCTCAACATATGTTGATGAGAGTAGCAGTAGGAATTCATAAAGAGGACATCAATGCTGCTTTAGAAACTTACGATTTACTTTCCCAAAAGTGGTTTACGCACGCCACTCCTACACTATTCAACGCCGGTACTCCCAAAGCCCAGCTTTCTTCATGCTTCTTATTGACAATGAAGGATGATAGTATTGATGGAATCTACGATACGCTAAAGCAATGTGCTAAAATCTCCCAATCTGCAGGTGGAATTGGTTTATCCATACATCATGTGCGGGCAAAGGGCTCTTACATTAAGGGAACGAATGGGGTTTCTAACGGTATTGTCCCAATGCTTCGGAATTTTGATATGACTGCTCGCTATGTCGATCAAGGAGGCGGAAAGCGAAAAGGAAGTTTTGCGATTTACTTAGAGCCTTGGCATGCAGACATCAAAGATTTCTTAGAGTTGAAGCGGAATCATGGTAAAGAAGAAATGCGAGCTCGAGATTTATTCTATGCACTTTGGATCCCTGATCTATTCATGAAGCGCGTGGAACAAAATTTAGAATGGTCATTATTTTGCCCAAATGAAGCGCCAGGATTATCTGATTGTCATGGAGAAGAATTTGAAAGACTATATGAAAAATACGAACGCGAAGGAAAAGCGCGTGAAACTATAAAAGCACAGGAACTTTGGTTTGAAGTTTTAGAATCGCAGATTGAAACAGGTACACCTTATATGCTGTACAAAGACGCAGCAAACAGCAAATCAAATCAGAAAAACCTAGGTACGATTAAGTCTTCAAACTTATGCACTGAGATCATCGAATACACTGCTCCTGATGAAGTGGCTGTTTGTAATTTGGCTTCTTTGGCATTACCTAAGTTTGTAACAAGAGGTCCTGATGGAAAGCTTTTCTTTGATCATAACAAGCTTTACGAGATTACTAAAGTAGCTACTCGCAACTTGAACAAAGTGATCGATGTCAATTTTTACCCAGTTGAAGAAGCGAAAAGATCAAATTTCCGTCATCGTCCAATTGGACTAGGAATTCAAGGATTGGCTGATGCCTTCATTCTGCTTCGAATGCCTTTTGAATCTGCAGAAGCAAAAGGATTGAATGAGGATATTTTCGAAACCATCTATTTTGCTGCAGTGGAAACCTCGATGGAGCTGGCAAAAGTTCAAGGAACTTACGAAACCTACGGGGGATCTCCAGCCTCAAAAGGAATTTTACAGTTTGATATGTGGGGTGTAACTCCCAAGTCCCAGCGATGGAATTGGTCTGATTTGAAAGAAAAGGTGAAGAAATACGGCATGAGGAACTCTCTGCTTGTAGCTCCTATGCCAACAGCCTCGACTTCTCAAATTCTAGGGAATAATGAGTGCTTCGAGCCCTACACTTCAAACATATACTCCAGAAGAACACTATCGGGTGAGTTCATTATTGTGAACAAGCATTTGATGAAAGATTTGATACAGATCGGACTTTGGAATGACAACATGCGAAATAAGTTGATCTCTACAAATGGCTCTGTTCAGTCAGTACCTGAGATCCCGCAGCACATCAAGGATCTTTATAAAACTGTTTGGGAGATTTCTCAAAAAGTCATCATCGATATGTCCGCAGACAGAGGCGCTTATATCTGTCAGTCTCAGAGTATGAATATCTTTATGCAAGATCCGAACTTTGGCAAGTTGACTTCGATGCATTTCTATGCTTGGAAAAAAGGATTGAAAACAGGTATGTATTACCTACGCTCTCAAGCGGCTTCTGCGGCAATCAAATTCACACTCGATAAATCTCAGCTTGAGCAGCCAAACACAGCCCCTAGTCCTGCTGAAGTTGCGAATAAAGAAAAACAAGATGCCATCGCATGCTCATTGGATGATCCGGAAGGATGTGAGATGTGCGGGAGCTAAATAAATATTTAGAGTTCGTTAAATGGGAAAAGGCGTTTGAATATTTCAAACGCTTTTTTTATATCTTTTACGTTCAAAAACAAAACTATGACCCAAACAGAGATCGAAAAAATTCTTGAGAATTTAAACGAGAACAGCACTCGCCTATTCGGACTAATGACTCCACAGCACATGCTGGAGCATTTGATCATTACCTTCAAGTTATCATCCGGCAGGATTAAAATCCCTGAATTCTTTCCTAACGAGAAGCAACTAGGTTACAAGCAATTATTACTAGGCACTGATATGGAATTCCCGAAAGGGATCCGAGCACCAGGTCTTCCAGAGGATCTATTACCCCTTCGTTTTGAATCTTTAGCCATCGCAAAGGAAAAGCTATTAAATGCTATTGAAGAGTTTCATAGTCACTTCGCAAATAACCCAATTGATTTAACCCTTCATCCACGATTTGGAAAGTTGAATTATGATGAATGGAAAATATTTCACGACAAACACATAACCCACCATTTGGGTCAGTTTGAGTAAACTAAATTTGAAAATTTCTCTTGGTTCGAGAAAATCATATCGCTATTGTGTATTTGGTGCCGATACGGTCAAATTTAAACTTAGATCAGGTGGTTTATCTGAAATAATTCGAATTATGGGGAGATGAAAGTTTTAATCACTTTAACATTCAAGGTGATTATTATTGAAAGCTATGCATTCATCCCTTCTACCGATACCTCTTTCTATACTCTCTGGGAGTACAGCTATTAATTTTCAAAAAAGCTGCGTTAAAGCGACTGATGGAATTGAAGCCGCAGTCAAAAATAATATCTGTGATGCTTTGGTCCGTCGCAACCAACTTTCTTTGGGCATGGGAGATTCTTTCTTCAGTGATGTATTCACTAAGTGTACTACCAAATGTCTTTTTGAAAATCGAGTTAGCATGGTCAGGATGCAAACCAACCGCAAGGCCTATATCCGATACTTTAATTGGGTCGAAATAATTCTGAGCGATGAAAATCGCAATCCGCTCTACCTGACTGATTTCACTGGATTGAAGTGCAGTATGTCCCTTTATTTCAGAGGACAAATTACCAATAGACATTCTACTCAAGCGTGCATGGATTTCTAACAGCGCAACTTCAGGAGAACCACCTTCATTAATATCTTTCAGCCAATTGTTAAAAAGAAATTCATCATACCGAGAATGATCTTCCGAAGCTTCAAATAGCACTTCCCCTTTCAGTAGCCTATCTACAAAAGGTGCTGAAAGCTTCCAATCCAAAAATACTGAGAAAGGCACTGTACAAACGTAATAAGGATTATTGCTCTTGAAATCAATAATCTGATGAGGAATAAGCCCCCAAAAAACCGTCAGTTTCTTTGGAGGAACAATCACTTTACTTCCTTGAAAAAGATAGGTAATCCCCACTTCCGGGAAATAGTTTATTTCTATCTCATTGTGCCTATCAGGCTTTCTCATAATGCTTGGAGACCATAATTCACAAGTCAGACCATAAGGTTTAAACTCACCTCGGCTTTCATCGAAAGTATTTATCATCTGGGATTTCGATAGGTTTATGCAGAAATGTAGGTAGTTTTTCTGCTAATACGAGAATAAATTTACATTCGAATATTTAGGATTGATTTTTTTATCAGGACATAAATAAGAAAACACAAAGGATGAAATTGAAAAGGCGAAGTATATCGGGTTTATTGGTACTAGTGTTTTTTGCTTCCTTGTTAGGTTGCAATAAACCTGAAAAAAAGGCTACCAAACCAAGAGTGCTAATCAGCTCAGACATTGGCGGGACAGATCCAGATGATTTTCAATCGATGATTCACCTGTTGATGTATTCAGATCAATTCCAGATTGAAGGTTTGGTTTCATCGCCTTATGGAGAAGGCAGTATCCAGGATTTTCAGAATATAATTGACCTGTATGAAAAAGATTATACCCAGCTCTTAACCCATTCCCCAGAACTTCCTTCACCCAAATCTCTGAGAGCAATCACTAAGCAAGGCCAAAAAGATGCCGCTCCTTTTAAAGGTTATACTTCCCCTACTGAAGGATCAGAATGGATAATTACTTGCGCAAAGAAAGAAAGTGATCAGCCGCTTTGGATATTGGTTTGGGGAGGAATCGAGGATCTTGCTCAAGCACTTCATGATGCTCCTGAAATCAAAGAAAATATCAGAGTATACTGGATAGGTGGCCCCAATAAAAAATGGAGTATCAATGCCTATTCCTATATAGTAGCAAACCATCCTGATTTATGGATGATCGAGGCAAATTCCACCTATAGAGGTTGGTTTATGGACGAGAATTCACCTGAAGATCTAAAGGGAGATGCTTTTTATGATAATTACATTCAGGGTCGAGGCGCTTTGGGCAAAGATTTCATCAAGTATTATGAAGGAAACATCAAAATGGGAGATACTCCTTCACTTGTCTATCTCATGAACGGGGATCCCAATGATCCCACGGGAGAAAGCTGGGGAGGAAGTTTTGAAAAGATCAGCCGCAGTTCTAGAAGTATATTCCTGGGTGGAAGTACTGAAGAAGATACTGTGGCTGCTTATGCTACTATTGAATGGAGATTTGAAGGACCAGAAATAGACGTTCCTGAGGATTCTGTCGTCTTCGAAATGGAAATTCAAAATCAGACTTGGCCCGGATATTATTTTGGAAATGGAATTTATGGAGTGAAGTATTCTTCTAAAAAACCAGAAAACGGATATTACAAAACCAGAAGTTCTATTGTCGAATTGGATGATTTGGAAGGAGCTTATATCAGTACGTTTCCTTGGCCTGGAAAGGCTTCATCTGATGATTACCTGCTAGGTGGAAATTGGTATAGTGACAAAGTATATGCTGCACTTTTTATTGATGATCAGCAGGGTGCCAAGACCGTCTCAAAATACAGAAAGGAGTTTTTAATGGACTGGGCAGAGAGATGGAAATGGCTGAGAAATTAATATGATTCTCCGCAATGGTGCCAGCACCATAATTTCATTGCTTTATTGGATGGAAGACCAGTGACGGTTGACAAAAGTAGCCTAAAACCTAGATTTAAACTTAATCTAAGTTGCTTTTAGATTTTTGCTGGCTTAAAAGCGGATGTACATAATATTGAATTTTAGCTCTCTTATTTCAAAGAATTAATAATTGACCCAACTTATGAAAAGAATCATTTTAATTGCCGCTTTGAGCATTTTCGAATATACTTCGGTATTTTCTCAGCAACTCGCCTTTCCCACTGCTGAGGGATATGGCAAATTTTCGAAAGGTGGCCGTGGAGGAACGGTTTATGAAGTTACCAATTTGAATGATAGTGGTGAAGGGAGTTTGAGAGCTGCAGTCGATGCTTCTGAGCCTCGAACTATTGTTTTTAGAGTTTCTGGAACCATAGAACTCGAAAGTGCAATACGAATCAAAAATCCTTATATCACCATAGCTGGTCAAACAGCTCCAGGTGATGGTATTTGCATCAAAAAGAATCCCTTAATGATTGATGCGGATCATGTGATCATCCGGTATTTGAGAGTTAGACTAGGGAATGAATCCGGGGATGATACCGATGCAGTCTCTAGTAGGTATAACAAGCATCTTATTTTAGATCACATTTCTGCCAGCTGGAGTGTCGATGAAACTATGTCAATTTACCATAATGATAGTATTACGGTTCAATGGAGCATTATTTCAGAAAGTATGCATGACTCAAATCATATCAAAGGAGCTCATGGCTTCGGAGGTATTTGGGGATCAAATTACAGTAGCTATCACCACAATCTCCTAGCCCATCATGGTAGTCGAAACCCAAGAATGGCATCAGGATCTGGCTATACTGATTATCGAAATAATGTAGTTTATAATTGGGGATACAACAGCACTTATGGCGGAGAAAACCAGCAGGTTAATAATCCAAAGTTTGCATTTACTACAATTAATATGGTCGCTAACTATTATAAGCCAGGACCTGCTACAGAACCAGGCGAGCTTCGTTATAGATTAGCCAACTCAACTATGCGGGATACTACAAGTGATTTTGGCAAATGGTATATTGCTGAGAATGTCATGATAGGCAATGAAAAAGTGACTGCAAACAATTGGGACGGCGGGGTGCAGCCCCAAGGTGGAGAAGAAAATCTGAAATACGTCAAGCTTGAAAAACCATGGGAATCTATGCCCATAAACCAACAAACAGCCGAAGAGGCTTTTGAATTGGTTCTTGCAAATGCCGGTGCAACCCTACCCAGAAGAGATGTAGTGGACACTAGAATAGTCAATGAGGCTAAAGGCGGTTTTGCAACTTTTGAAGGAGCAACTTATAGAAAGGATCACTCTCTGATCGATCCTTCAAAAAAATCAGGAATAATAGATACCCAAAACGATGTTGGTGGCTGGCCTGAATTAAAGAGTTTACCTGCTCCTAAAGATACCGATCATGATGGAATGCCAGATGAATGGGAAAAAGCGAATGGGTTTAATCCTTCAGATGCTGTTGACAGAAATCTAGTCAAAGACGGCTATACCATGTTGGAAAAGTATTTGAATTCAATTAAATAAGAATCCAGAAACAAATAACTCAAACCTAAAATAATTTATAATGTGCCTCCGCTAGGATCAGCATAACTTTCTATTCATGAAAAAAACAAGCCTTTCTCTTTCACTTATTTTAATTCTTTCGTACAGCCTTTTTGCTCAAGAAGGAGAAAAGAAAGCAATACAAAAGCCTCGAATGGTGGTTTTGACAGATGTATCCACTTGGGAAACTGATGACAGTGAATCACTCGTCAGGTTACTTGTACATGCGGATTTGTATGAAATCGAAGGTCTGATATTCACCACTGGTTGGAGTCTCGATAAAACACGGGATGATTTCATGGACTTGATTCAAGATGAAATAGATGCCTATGAAAAAGACCTTCCAAACTTGCTTAAGCGATCTAATCAACAAGGTTTTCTGGCTGATGAATCACAACAAAACATAGGCTACTGGCCAAGTCCAGCATACTTGCGAACCATTACTGTCTTTGGAAGTAAAAACAGGGGCTACAAATTCATAGGCGAAGACAATAATTCTCCTGGAAGCGAATTGATCATCAAACTTGCGGATGAGGTTGATGAGCGCCCACTTTGGATCACTGTTTGGGGAGGTGGAAATACGCTCGCTCAAGCTATCTGGAAAGTTCAACAGGAAAGAAGTGATGCTGAATTGAAAGCTTTTCTTCACAAAATCCCAACCTATACGATCACCGATCAGGATAGAGATCAGAAAACTGAATACTCAATTAGTTCACATCAATGGATGAGAGGGGAGTTTTCCGAGGACCTACTATTTATCTGGGATGAATCAGCCTGGAAATATCAAAATGGAACTGGGAAAAGCAATTGGGAAAGATACGCTGAGAACATCCAAACGCATGGCAACTTAGGCAAGGTCTACCCTAAGTACAAATATGGCGTGGAAGGAGATACACCGGCCTTCTTACATCTTATGCCAAATGGACTCAATGACCCAATGGTTCCGAGTCATGTGGGCTGGGGAGGATATTTCCAATTTGGCTTGACTGAAGATGGAGAGACATCTTCCTATAAAAACTATCAAACACCGGAATCTGAGGTTTCGAGAAAATACGAAAGTTACTTCTACCCTGCCACTTTCAATAATTTCACTGCCAGAATGGATTGGGCAAACGAAGGAAAAGGCAACCGCAACCCAATCGTGGTGGTAAATAAAATGGAGGGTATAGAAATACTTAGGGTGAAGGCCAAAAAACGCCAAACCGTGATGCTAGATGCTTCGAAATCTTACGATCTAGAAGGCGATCGACTTAGCTTTAAATGGTGGATAATCCCTGAGGCTGGCACATATAAAGGCGAAGTCAATATTCCTAACAATGAATCGGATATGATCAAATTTACCCTTCCCTACGATTCATCAGGAAAGACGATTCATATAATTTGTGAGGTAACTGACAATGGAACACCAAAGCTGACCAGTTACAGAAGAATCATCGTTGAAGTAAAATAGCAGATAAACTTTTTATATTTCGAACCTCTGAAAACCAACCTTCTTTTCTTTCTACTAGTAACACCTATACCTACCCTCTGTTTTTTCCAAGAAGCAAACTATCATCCCTGTAAAATAAAAGAATGTGCCACCAAAATGTCCGAACCATGGTGGGATAGTTCAAACAAAGCGAAAGCGGTTGCAGTCAACCTTATCCTTCCTCAAAAGGACATCGGTGGATGGAAATAAACCAAGGAGTTTCACCAATCGGTGGGGAAGGGAGAAAAAATAGAATTGTCCTAAAAGATAAAACCAAACCCACACCGTGGGCACGCTTAATCTGGAAACCGAAAAACCATACTTTTGTGACAGGGATGGCATCAAGGGAAATACGCTATCTGAGATCGACCAAGTACGTCGAATTGGCTATAGTTCGTACACCAACGCTCCTTCAAAAATCCTAAAGAATATCCGGAATAGTAGGTGAAAAATAATTTGAAAGCCGAGAAGAAATTATCGGCTTCTAAATTTTCAATTACTACTGTACCCGTCTGGTCGTAGTCAAATCATTACGGTAAACTGGGTGGAATCCGTGATGTCATCGGGAGAAACTAAACCCTAATAACTCTACCAATTTGCAATTGCGCTGATTTCAATTGATCCGATTATTCATCTGAAGAAAATTAATAATTTGTTTGAATATTGGGAGCGTAGAGACTTTAGATAAAAGTAGCGGACTACGTTTACTAGATCTAATAGGAGTAAAATAACCTGCTACCAATCTCTATTGAGGCCAGCACTATCGGGAGTCCTTAGATAAAGAATAGAAAATTCTTAAACGCAAAAAGCCAGCTATAAAGCTGGCTTTTGAATAAATGAGGCGGCGACCTACTCTCC
>JAFMBQ010000566.1 GCA_017858365.1 Algoriphagus sp.
TTTGAATCATATAGAACTTCATGCTCGTCATGAAATCATGCTCGAAAACTTCATCAAGAAAGTTCAGATAGAAAGCCGTGTGATGGGAGACCTTGCATTGAATCACATTATTCCGACTGCAATATTGTATCAGAACAAAATGATCGAAAATGCAAACGGATTGAAAAGTCTTGGATTAGATCATTCTGCGGCCGTAGATACGATCAAAGAAGTGTCTAAGCATATCGAATCATTGAAGCAAAGTGTCACGGCAATGATTGAAGCCAGAAAGCAAATCAATAAAGAACCGGATTTTGAAGTTCAGGCAAAACGCTATCAAACCGATGTGAAAGAAGCCTATTTTGATAAAATAAGATATGCTGCAGATAAGTTGGAGCTTTTGGTTGACGATGAGTCTTGGCCTCTGGTGAAATACAGGGAGTTACTTTTTCTTAGATAGTAACTGATTTAATATAATTAAGCCATCCCAACTAGTTGGGATGGCTTTTTTGTTTAATGTGTTTATTATCAGTTTTTTAAATCCGTAATAACTCAACTGTTTTTTGTTTGGAGTGTCAATTATTTAAAATTAAAATTCGAATTTTTGTAGGTTGAGGTAAATAAAAATTAACAAACTGGTTATTCTTGATAATTAATTTCTGCTTTTCAAGACACCTTATGATAAAATATTTTTTTAGGATACTCAAATTTCAAAATAAAGTCAGTAAAAATTCTACTTTAGCAAAAAATTCTACTAAGAATGTCCGTTTTACTAAAAAAAAATATCAAATCTCTTTTATTAGAAAATAGAAATTTTTAAATTTAGAGGTGTAATGTTTTGATTATTTTGATTCTCACGAATTTATCTCCTGAGGTAACTAACATTTAGGCTATAAAACTTTTATAATTTAACTTTTAATCCAAATTTTATGAATAAAATTTTACATGATGTTGTATTCCGAGAAGGCTTCGGAACACCAAAAGAACTAAATCAATTTAATTTCACCATTAATTTCAAACTATGAGAAAAGTTCTATCAATTGCTTTTGCTCTTGTGCTGATGATGGGTCTCACTACCTATGCTCAAGCTCAGACAAAAGTTCTGAAGGGAGTCGTGACCGCAGAGTTGGACGGACTGCCCATGCCAGGAGTAACAATCCAGGATAAAGGGAATAAGACAGGTACCACTACTAATATAGACGGTGAGTACACTATTTCGGTAAGCCCTAGCACCGTGCTAGTGTTTTCGTTTATTGGATTTGCGACACAGGAATTTACTGTTGGCAATCTTACTGAGTTAAATGTGACTCTTACTGAGGATTCAAATGAGCTTTCAGAGGTGATTGTTACCGCTCTGGGAATCAGCAAAGACAAAGCTACTTTAGGTTATTCAGTGACTCAGGTAGGAAGTGAATCTTTTAGTACAGCTCGTGAGACTAACGTGGCGAACTCTCTAGCAGGCCGGGTTGCTGGCTTGGTAGTAAAGGGGACCAATAGCGGTCCAGGCGGAACTTCTAAAATCACATTAAGAGGGCTACCCAGTATCAGCGGTACAGGATCTCCTTTGTATGTGATCAATGGTATTCCAATGGATAACACTCAAAGAGGTGGTGCTGGACAGTGGGGAGGAGCCGATAGTGGTGATGGTATTGGTAATCTTAGCCCAGATGATATCGAGACTATGACTGTTTTGAAAGGTCAGGCAGCATCTGCACTGTATGGTTCAAGAGCTTCTAATGGGGTGATTTTGATCACTACCAAAAAAGGTTCAAAAGGAGGCGGTTGGTCTGTAGACTACACAATGAACATGATGACTGAAAATGCAGTAGATTTTACTGATTTTCAGCAAGTATATGGTCAAGGCACTGGAGGATTGAAGCCTGCTACAGCAGCCGATGCACAATCTACCGGTAGATTGTCTTGGGGAGCAAAGATGGACGGCAGCCCTGTAATTGGGTTTGATGGTAATCAGTACCCTTATTCGCCTACCAGCGACGGATATATTAATTTTTACAGAACAGGGACTAATTTCACTAACACTGTTTCATTATCTAAAGGATTAGGAGATGATGGTTCATTTAGAATGTCCATATCCAACCTGGATGCAAAATCTATTGTTCCAAATAATGGGGTGAATCGTCTGAGTATCAATTTGAATGTAGAACAAAATATTACTGACAAATTGAGTGTAACAGCAATGGTGAATTACATTGATCAGAAGTCAACCAATGTGCCTAACCTAAGTGATGGACCAAAGAATCCAAATAACTTCTTGCTTCTCGCACCAAATATCAGTCAAGGTATTTTTGCTCCCGGCTATAATACGGATACGGGTGCTGAAACTGTTTTTAGTGATGATATCTATGTAACAAATCCTTATTTTATTGTTAATCAAGGGATTAATGACCTAGGGAGAAAGAGAACTATCTCTGCTATTTCTACAAAATATAGCTTCACCAAGAATATTTTCGCAATGATCCGATTGGGTAATGATGCTTCTAATGATGATTTCTACAGCATTGACCCCTTTGGCCTAGCTTATACTGGGGATTTGAAAGGTGGTCTTAATGGTCGCGGACAATCTCAAACAACAGAAACGAACATTGACGGTATCTTGGGCGGTAAGTTTGATTTGACAGATAAGCTAAATCTAGATGTGCTTGCTGGGGCAAATATGAGAAACAATAAATTTGAATCTGTTGGAGTAGGCGGAAACAGATTCGTTCTTCCATACTTATATTCTCCATTCAACTTAGAGACATTCTCTAGATCTTATGGATACAATGAGCGTGAAGTTCACTCTGCTTACTATTCTGTTGGAATTGGTTATAATGATATTTTGACCTTAACTACCACCGGTAGATATGATGTCTATAGTACTTTGCCGACTAACAACAATAGTATTTTCTCACCTTCGGTGGCAGCTGCATTTGTATTTGATCAGTTGATTGATGTTCCGGCATTGGATTTTGGTAAGTTCAGAGCATCCTATGCAGTAACTAGTGGCGAGCCATTTGACGCTTACCAAAGTACTTTCTACTACAATTCTGCTAACTCATATAACGGTGTGCCTGCAGGATCATCTCCAACATCTCTTCCAAATTTGAACTTGAAG
>JAFMBQ010000567.1 GCA_017858365.1 Algoriphagus sp.
TTATAGTGATCCAGTAGATGCTGCATTTAAAGCGATGGGGTTGGAGTAGGAGAATTGAGTATAATCCGGTGAAATTGACCGCACTTTTTAGGTACACAAGAAACCAATTTAATTGTTGAGTAGAAAATAAAAGGAAGTATGAAAATAAAAAGTGCTAAATCATTTCGTTATTGGTACAAAACCAAAATAAAAGAGATTGACAAAGACGACTATACTCATAATGAAAATTTCGTTGGTACATATCATAAAGAAAATGGAAAAAAAACTATTAAAGGTTTTTTTGAAATGTATCACGGGGACAAACCTGACATTGCAAGTTACTTACCTTCAATTTTAAAAATTGCAGAAGACGGCCAAGCGATATATGAATTTTTACAAAACGCTGTTGACTGTGGTTCTTCACACTTTTACATTTTCTACAACGAAAGATATTTTTTAGCAATCAACAACGGAAGTCCTTTTGATATTGAAGGATTACAATCAATTTTAAACATTGCTCAAACTACCAAAAAAGACCCTGACAAAATTGGACGATTTGGAATTGGCTTTAAGTTAGCCCATAGGTTAGTTGGCAAAAATGAAGGGACAGACGAACTTGTTAGACAATACAAAGGTCCAATTTTATTCAGTTGGGCAAAATTGGAAGATTTAGAAAGTTTGATGAGAAATGAACAAATTGAACCACTAGTTCCTAACAAGGCAAACTATCAAGAGTTTATTAATTCGCCTTACTTACTAAAACTTTTGCTGACAAATTTTCCTTCAGACCCAAACGAAACGGTAAAGGACATTAGTTACAAGGACAAAATATTATTTCCCCAATCCGAACTAAATGAACTTATTGAATATCTAAACGAAAACTTTGAAATTCATTCAGAAAGTTTAAAAAAAAATGTTCTGAAGCAAGGTAGTTTGTTTTTTATAAAATTAGGCGAAGAAAAAAAGAAACTCTTAGACAAAGATTATTCTGAACTTGTAAACGGCATTCAGTATTCAATGAACACATTGAAAAATCTGCAAAAGGTTTACATCAATAACGATGATATTGGTAAAATACCTTTGCAACTTGAAGTTGGCTCAATTAAAAAAGGTTCTGAAGAGTTTGAAAAAATATCACCAGAATACAAAGAGTTTGACATAAAATTTGCTATTGGGTTTAATACAATAAATTTCGGAAACGATAAATCTTTAGAGAAAATTAAATTACTCAAAGAAAAACCGAATTTTTACAAGTATTTCCCAATGGGCGATGAAATAAATGGTTTTGGTTTCATTATTCATTGTGATAGTTTCAGCAATGAGGCTAACAGGAGAAAATTACACGAAGATGAGATAAACAGAAATCTGTTTCCGGTATTTGTAAATCATATTAAACAACGACTTGCAGATTATAAAACAAAAGACCGAAACAAATTTTTAAATCTGTATGCATCTTTATTGCTATCTGAAATTCCCGACAGACAAAACAACAAATGGTTGCGGCCTATTTTTTACGATACACTTTTAAATTCACTTCAAAATAATGTTCCAACCAAAAACGGTTTTTCAGAAAATGCTCAAAATGTAAAAATCAACAAACTTAAAATTTCATTGAATTTATCCGATTTTGGATTAAGCAATATTCAATGGTTTGAGTGGAATGATAAGTCTGATAAATTATTAATCGACGAAGCAACTAAACCGGATAAATTAGGAATTGAAGAATGGGATATTAGAGATATAGTTGAAAAATCAAACCTTGAAGATATTAATAGTTGGATTTCTAATATCGACGATAATACTTACAAAGCATTTTTAAAAGAACTAGATGAATCTAATTTAAGAATAGATACCAGAATAAAATTATGTAATGTTAAACTATTCAAATTTAGTGATGGACAAAAGTATTCCTTGTATGAAATTACTGGTGATATTATTAATAGATTTGATGGAAATTCAGGCAATTATAAATTTTTCAAATCAGGGAATAAAAAAGAGGATTATATTTTTCACACTCAAAAGACTATAAACATAGACTATGAACTTAAAAAGCTTAATTTCATTATTTGCGATTTAGAGATTTCAAAGTACCTGAAAAGATTTTTCAATGACAATTGGAATGTTTACTACTTTAATGATATTCAGCCAGAAAAAAATATTTATCACTGGATAGCCGCAAAATGTAAATCAAACAATCTATCACCTGAAGAAAAGAAAAGGTTATTTCTCAATTTTATTAATGAAGATAATAGGTTCGATAATATTACTGAGAATATATTAAAAAATTTAGAATTATTTTGTGATAGTAATTTAAATATAAAACCACTAAAAGAGCTTATTGGTAATATTAGGACACCAAGTTTTTTAAACACATATAAAATAAAGCATGATGAATATTTTTCAGAACTAAAACCATATATAATCTCTGAATCTGAAGATATGTTCAAGGTAATTTACCAACAACATCAAGATGAGATAATTAATTTACTTAGATCTGCGGAAGAAATAAAGTCCCTTATTAAATTTTATCAAGAAAATAAAAGGTTTTTCTTCAATGAATTTATCATTATTAAAGAGGATGACTTCTTTGTAATCGATAACAAAACAAACGAAACTTTTCAAGTTCAATCAGCGGATAAGGATGCAAGAAAGTTTTTAGATGAATATTGTTCGGGGAACTTGTTTGTACTTCCAAATCTATTTTTAGAATTTAAAGATGAAGAGGGCATAAAAAAAGCCGAAGATTTACACAGTTTAATTTTGGAATTCGTTGATGCAAATCAACATAAACATATACTTGTTGACATTCTTCATTATAATGCAAAACACAAGTTTTTGCAAAAATTAACGGAGTTTAGATTTAATTTAGAAACTAAATACATAAAAGCAGACTATGAGTATAAAATATTAGATTTAGCTTGTGAATTATTGAAAGAAAACGATTATTTTAAATTCAAAGATAAAGTTGTTATTGAAGCAGAAAATCGAGATTTAAAACTTTCAGGAATTCGCCCTATCAAAGACATAATAAAAATTGACGAATACGAAATCAGTCTTGTGAAAATCCTTCCTGGTAATTACGAAAACAGCGACCATTTAAACAATCTGATAAAT
>JAFMBQ010000568.1 GCA_017858365.1 Algoriphagus sp.
AGAATGGCTGTAGTAAGTTTGAACTCAATACCTAGCAGATACATTAAGCCCAACATCCAAATCAGAGGGATCAAATTTGGGATCAATAAAATGAAGGAAATGCGCCAAGACCGGAATAAGAACCCAGCAATAATCCCCACGAAAATGAAAGCCATCCCAAGTCCTTTTGCCATCTGCCAAGTGACCGATTGATGGCCTTTATCAATCAAAAAGGCAGTACCTGTCCATCTAATTTGCTAAAGCGCAGGGTCGATTTCCCTATCACTAAATTCTTTTAACAAAGCCCTTTTCTTTGACATTTCTACGGTACCTAGATCAGAGGATCTAGAACTTAATCGCCCCGTTTTCAAATCTTCACTCAGGATTTTTGAACCAGTTTCCTTAAAAGCAGGATCCAAAAATCGCTTCATCCGCTGGTATTGCCCCTTGGAGGGTAAAGCGAAAGCTTGCATATTCCCTTGATTTTGAGCTTGATTCAGCGATTTTATGACTGTCAATGGTGAGATTATTTGCCCTCCATTAAATAATCGACTCACTTCCTGCTCCAATTGGTCTATTTCACCCAACACTTCTAAGTCCAACAGGTTAGAAGCTTCTGATCCAGAACTCAAGGAAATCTCAAGTGGATTAGAACCACCAAACTGGGAATCAAAATAAGTAAACGAACGCTGAATGGGATGATCTTCGGGTAAGTTGTCCAGCAGAAAACCGTTAATTTTCAGTTGGGTGCCTAAAACACCTGACAATAGTGTCAGTATTATAAAACTTATCGCGATCGTTTTCCTTTTTCTCAAAAGCCATAAAAATAAGCTGCTGAGATTGAGTGAATATTTTTGACTAACAAGCATTTTGGAGACTTTTATCGGAAAGAAAAAGAGCATCCCAGGAGCAATCAAAATCACAGCTACAAACATGACCAAAATCCCTAAACCTGTGGTCAATCCAAATTCCTTTAATGCAGGGATAGAAGTGAAATAAAGTGAAAAAAAGCCAAGTGAAGTAGTTAAAATGGTCAGCCAAACTGGTACAAGAAGAGATTTGAATACTTCAGGAATTACTTTATCCTTAGGCTCGCC
Source organism: Algoriphagus sp. (assembly GCA_017858365.1). Taxonomy (GTDB): domain Bacteria; phylum Bacteroidota; class Bacteroidia; order Cytophagales; family Cyclobacteriaceae; genus Algoriphagus. Next base: position 1,077 of record JAFMBQ010000568.1, read on the forward strand.
AGCTCTCAACTTCTTGATCAAATGATTGAAGAAATGAATCAGCGAACTCAACCCTACGATCAGAAAAATAGTGGGCTGCATGACCGACATCACATCCAAAGCTTTGCCCAAATACAAAATCAACCCAAAAGCCCAAACGACACCGATGATCAAGATCACAAAAGGAATGAATACTCCCCACCACGTTCTGAAAATCAACGCAAGCATAACTAACATTAAGAGGATCGAGCAACCGAAAAACAAGCCAAATTCCTGCTGCATCAAGTTTACAAAATCGCCTTGGGCCTGAATCTTTCCAGCCACTGCCTTAATTTCAAGATGAGATTCTTGGGTTAACTGATTAATCTTAAAATAGAGTTCATCCCCATTATCCTTGGTGATATTCTGCTCATTTTTTATCCATAAAAGTAGACTCTTTCCATCTTCAGAAATTAACTCAGAACGGAATTGCTGCAACACCTCTTGTTGGCTTGCTAGAGTTTTTGAATCTGACCAATCCAAAATCTTAACTTTTCGAATTCCGAAAACACCGATTATTGGTTTTTGGAGATTAAGAATGGATATCACCGTATCCACCCGATCGAGCTTACCAATATCAAGTTGAAGATCAAGAGCCGCCGCCATAAAAGAAGAATCTAGTAATTCTCCATTTGCATTACTTATTGCGAGCAGCAGATAGTCGTTATCATTTTCAAATTTATTTCTATACGCCTGGTAGAATTCAAGATCATCGTCATTCTGAGGAAAGAACTGCTCAAAATCGTAATTAAATTGTGGTATCGGTCTGAAAATGAGTAGCAATACACTAATCAACCCCGCTATTCCGAGAAAAAAGTAAGCTGGGGATTTTTGAAACATTGGAATTTCGTTATTAAATTATAGGACAGATTTCGCTTCAAGTATAGTAATAATGAGAGTCCTTTGTTCGATTTTGGTTCCATTATTTAGTCGAACTCCTTAACTTGCCTGCTCTAGAACAGCCAATAAATTTATGAAGCAGTACCACGAGTTGATGCAAAAAATCCTTGACGAAGGGGTGAAAAAAGAAGACCGAACCGGAACAGGAACACTCAGTATTTTTGGACATCAGATTCGGTTCGATCTGTCCAAAGGATTCCCAGTCGTGACTACCAAAAAAGTACACCTCAGATCTATCATCATTGAACTACTATGGTTTCTTCGCGGGGAATCCAATATTGCCTACTTAAATGAAAACAAAGTCTCAATTTGGGATGAGTGGGCAGATGAAAATGGTGATTTGGGCCCTGTCTATGGCTATCAGTGGAGACACTGGCCTGACGGAAAAGGCGGAGAAATAGATCAAATCAAAAATCTGATTCATCAAATTAAAACAAAACCAGATAGTAGAAGACACCTGGTAAGTGCGTGGAATGTGGCCAATGTTGACCAAATGGCATTACCACCATGTCACACCATGTTCCAGTTCTATGTAGCCGACGGCAAGCTCAGTTGCCAACTCTACCAGCGGAGTGCTGACGTGTTTTTGGGAGTTCCGTTTAACATTGCTTCTTATGCTTTATTCACCATGATGGTGGCTCAGGTTTGTGGATTGAAGCCGGGAGATTTTGTTCACACCTTCGGAGACGCTCACCTTTATTCTAATCATTTAGAGCAGGCTCACTTACAGTTGAGCCGGGATATTAGACCACTGCCCACAATGAAAATCAATCCTGAAGTAAAAGATATTTTTGAGTTTACCTATGAGGATTTCACGTTAGAAAATTACGATCCACATCCGCATATCAAAGCAGCCGTGGCAATCTAAAAAAAAGCTCCGAATCGTCTGATTCGGAGCTTTCTCTTTTAATTACTCAATTCGTATTTGAGTGTTTTTCCTTTTTCGACAGCTGGCAAACCTTCTGTCATCCAAAGCGGTGCTGGTGCGCCTTTCAAATAATGATCGAAGAACTGGCTAAGCCGGATCGATAGATCTTTACGATTTTTACGCTGGACCAGATTATGATCCTCTCCATTGTATTGCAATAACCACG
>JAFMBQ010000569.1 GCA_017858365.1 Algoriphagus sp.
TGCAATCCAGGCCGCCTGGTCTTCTACACTCTAGTGCCATGCTTGCTCCTGTAGTTTTAGCCGGGGCATTTCTTAGTTTCACGAGTCTTTCTAAGAGGAATGTTTCCTTTGTTGATATAGCTATGATTATTGCAATTATTCTTACAGGAGCTAAAATTGCATTTTATGGCTATTTATTTTTATTAATAATAGCGGGGATCAAATCAACCGGAAAAACTCAACGTAAAGTTTTGTCAATGATTTTTACCCTGGCCTTTTCTCTTCTTACCTACTCTTTTACTTTTCCCGATGCCTTTACGCATAATCATTCATTCGGAGCTATTACAGTTTCTTTGGGGTTGAGAATTATTGATGTTCTTCAGATATTAGGTTCTTCAAGTGCTTCAGATATTGTCGACGCCGTTAATTTTTTATCTGCCGCAAATTCTAGTGTTACGAACAGTTTTGAAGGGGGCAGACAACTCTCCGGACTTATTTATATCATCTATGCTTTTCCAATATTGATTTTAGCTTTTATTTTTACACGTTCTATATTCCTAAAATATTACAGACAATTATCGAATATTGATTCGAATGCTTATTTATTGGTTTTTCTGGCATTAGTATGGTCTATTTTAGTTTTATTAGCCACCCCCTTATTAGGAAGTGCATTTTATGGAATTATTTTAGGATTAGGTCTGTCTCCACTATTGAATAAGAGGAGGTACATAAAGCAATTATTTTCTTAATTTATCTAAAAACAATTGAAAATGTACCCTGACTTACTGCAAGTATGTTTGAATCATTATGGAAAGGTGTTTTGGAGAAACATGTTTCCATACCTAAAATAATTTCTATTTTTTTATCTTTAATAGGAGTTTAAAAGGAAAAAAATATACCCTAAATTCCAATATAGATATAAAACTGTTCTTTGAGAAGATAGTAAATGAGGACATAAATTTGATTATTTACATTGTTAAAATCCAGCTCATAATGTTAGAATTCAAAAAGTAAGTGGAAATTCAAAAGAAGAGTGTATTTATTATTGGCGCAGGTACCTTAGGTAAACTGATTGTCGAAATAATCGAATCAACCTCTGAATTTGAAGTCGGGGGTTTTTATGACGATAATTTTCCGGAGTTGAAGTCGGCGATGGATTATCCGGTTTTGGGAAGGGTAGCTGACTTAGCCAAGTCAGGTAAACTATTATTGGCAATCGGGATAGGAGAGCCAAAATATAGGAAATTAATTTTTGAAGAACTTTCAGCTAAGGGGCACCATTTTCCGGCGCTGTCACATTCAAGCTCAGTCTTGTCAAAATTCAGTTTAATAGAAGATGGGGTTCTGATAGGCCCAAATTCCTCCGTACTTACAGGTAGCAGGGTTCAAAAAGGAACTTGTATATTAAGTCACGTGAATATTAATCAGGATGTGCAAATAGATCCCTTTTGTTTGATTGGAGCTGGGGTAATTATTGGAAATAATGCTAGACTGGGAGAAGCTTGTCATATTGGTTTAGGACAGAGGGTGTACCTGAATGAAGAGATAGCTGCCGGCACTTTTCGTAAATAAATAGTATTTATGAAAAAAAGCATTGATTATCCTTATCTGATTTCAGCAATAGAGTTGCTTGAGAATAAAATTGTTCCTAATTACGACTTTCACATTCATACCAATTATACTGACGGTAAGGCAACGGTAAGGCAGGTTTTTGAAAAGGCAATCGAGTTTGGGCTGGAGGCTATTGCTTTTACTGAACATACAGAATCATGGCATAATTCTGATTCTGAGTGGTTTTCCAAATATTGTAAGGAGATCCGAGAGTTCAGGGAAATTTTTAAGAATAAGATCAAAGCTTATATGGGCATTGAAGCCCCTGCAGTTTCGTTTAATGGTGATTTAGGGGCAAGTGATGAAATGATTGAGCAAGCTGAATTTATTTTAGGTGCAGCACATCGCTATCCCGGAATTGAAGGAAGAAAGGTTTCTGAGCTTGGAAATAATGAAGCTATTGATTTGGAATTCAGAACTTTGATGGGGCTCGCAACCAATCCCCTGATTAATTCAATTGCACATATGGGTGGAACCTGTTCAAAATATTGCACTCCCTTTCCAACTCATTTGATGAGAGAGGTAATTCAGCAGGCAGTAAAAAATACTATTGCTATTGAAATAAACCCTGTGTATCATCGTCCGCTGAAAAATTTCATCGAACTCTGTGCCGAAGAAAATGCAAACATTACTTTAGGCTCCAATGCGCATGGCTTCAATGATATAGGCATGATTGTTAGAAAGATTAAGGCTGAGATTTTAACATGATGAATATTTTAGTTACTGCGGTTGGTTCAGAACTTGCATTCTCAGTAATAAAAGCACTCAAGCTTGTACGCTTTCCCTTTAGGTTATATGGCTCTGACATTAACACTGAGGTAGCCGGTAAATACTGGTGCGATAAATTCTATCAGGTTCCGCTTGCTAAAAATGAAGCTGCCTATATTCAAAAGCTAAAGGAGATAGTTCAAACTGAGGGAATAAATGCAATTATACCAACTAATGATGTCGAGATTCTGACGCTTTCAAGGTATAAAGAGGAATTTCAGAATTCTTGTAATTGTCTGATTATCATTAATACATCCCAAGAAGTAGAACGGTTTAATGATAAGTGGTTGTCCTATTTATGGTTCGATGAAAATAAGATCCCTTGTCCGAAGACCTATCTGATAAAGGATCTGATGAATCATGAGAGTAATTTATCAGGATTAATTTTTCCAATGATTCTTAAGCCAAGAATTGGAGGTGGATCGAGGTCAATATTTAGGATAAATTCTACTGAAGAATTGCTAAAGTACAGCTTAGTGATGCCTGATCATGTTTTGCAGGAGTATTTATATCCGGATAATGAAGAATATACCGCAGGTGTTTATAGAACCCGGAAGGATGAGGTATTTGTAATAATATTGAAACGAACGCTGAAATTTGGAATGACTAATACAGCCGAAACGGTATTTGATTCCGAGCTGGAAAATTTTGCCCGTCAAAGTATTTTAAAAACAAAATTATCCGGTTCAGTAAATATTCAATTTCGCTTAACTGATCAGGGTCCGAAGG
>JAFMBQ010000058.1 GCA_017858365.1 Algoriphagus sp.
AGCATGATCTTGTGTTGAAAAAATATTGCAAGAAGACCACGTTACCTCTGCACCAAGTGCCTTCAAAGTTTCGATCAAAACTGCAGTTTGAATCGTCATGTGAAGACATCCTGCAATTCTTGCGCCTTTTAAAGGCTGAGCAGCTCCAAATTCCTGACGTAAAGCCATCAGTCCTGGCATTTCAGCTTCAGCGAGTTTAATTTCTTTTCTACCCCACTCCGCAAGTGAAATGTCTTTCACTTTGTGTTGGATAAACTTTTCAGATTTAATTTCTGACATAATATGTATTGTTTACTGATTAAATTCTTAAAAACTCACGCAAAGGTACCGCATAAAATTCGGAATCTAAAATCAAACTCTAGTTCTTGAATACAACTTCTTTCATCTCAAAAAGTTGAATCTCACCATTTTCTCGTTCGATTTCAAGTTTTCCCTGCGCAGAAATTCCTACAATTTTTCCTCTGAAATCCCCAAATGAATCCTCATAATTACTCCAAACATCTGACTGGTAAAGATTATACAGATACTCTGATTTAATTTCAAACCATTTCCCCCGCCTGAGCTGTATGTAGCCTTGCTCAATCTGAATAAGTAACAATCGGAAAAGCTCAGTTAAATCAAATTTACTTCCTGTAACTTTTGCCAGGGATGTTGCTTTTGGGTTTTCGAATTGTAATTGATTGACATTGATCCCAACACCTACGATTGCATATTCCCAATTCGATCCCGTGTAGGAATTTTCAATTAAAATCCCACCTATTTTACCAAAATCAGGAAGGATCAAATCATTTGGCCACTTAACTTGAAGGTCGGGGATATACCCCTTTAAAATCTTACGAATACTGTTTGAAACAGCCATATTGAGGTAGAACTGCTCTGATATATCCAGGAAATTCGGCTTTAATATCAAAGAAAAAGTAAGATTCAACCCTTTCTCGGTTATCCATTTATTTCCTCGTTGACCTTTACCTTGGATTTGATGATCAGTAATAACTACAGTTCCCTCATATGCGCTACGATCTTTGACTAGATTCAATGCAGTGTCATTGGTAGAGTGACACTCTGGCAGGAAATGAACATCTTTACCCAAGAAAATCGTGTTGGCAAGGATTTTATACATAAACTTAAAAATAGCTGAAATCTGATTTTCCGAAGAAGATTTTGTAAAATTAAATCAATAATATGACAGCAGAAGCGCTGAGCAAAATAATCACAAAAGGAATGGAAGAGAAAAAGGCTTCCGATATTATCATCCTAGACCTTAGAAGCATCAAAAACTCTGTTACAGATTTTTTTGTCCTTTGCTCCGGAAATTCAGACACTCAACTCGAAGCAATTTCAGATTCCATCGAAGAAGAAGTCTTTAAAGCAGGCGAGAAAGGTCCTTGGCAAAGAGAAGGGAAAAATAGTGGACAATGGATCTTGATGGATTACGTGAACGTTGTAGCCCATATTTTCCTTAAAGAAAAGAGAGATTATTTTGGACTTGAGGAATTATGGGGAGATGCAAAAATCACTAAAATCAATTAAAAGTTTCAAACTTTAGAACCCTGATTCCGTTTTAACATAAGTTTATAGAATTATAACCAAGCAATGAGCGACACAAATAAAAATAAAAAAAAATTTGTCCCTAAGGCACCACAAAAACCTAATTTTCAACTTTGGTTGATTATAGTTGCTGTTTTGGTTCTTGTTGGACTCACTTTCTTTCAGAATAGGAATTCAGTAATTGATATTACCCAGAAGAGATTCGAAGACATGTATGTCGCCGGAGATATTTCCAAAGTGACTATTGTCAAAAACATGGAACGGGTGGATGTGACGTTGAAAAGTACCGCACTGACAGACCCCAAATACAAGACTGAATTGGAAGCCAATTCTGCATTCTTTAATCCTACAGGACCACACTATTCTTTCCAAGTGGCCTCTTTAGATAAGTTTGCGAATGATTTTGACACTTTAAAAGAAAGCGTTCCAGAAGCAGATAGAATCGAGCTGAAAGTTGCCAATGAGGAAAATTGGGGTAGTTATTTTTCAAGTTTCGGATTCCTGATCCTATTATTTGTTCTCTTCTGGTTTATGATGCGAAGAATGGCCGGCCCATCAGGTCCAGGTGGACAAATTTTCAACGTGGGTAAATCCAAAGCGCAACTCTTCGATGCTGAAAACAAAGTAAAGATCACATTTGACAATGTGGCAGGGTTGGATGAAGCCAAAGAAGAAGTTCAAGAGATTGTTGAATTCCTCAAGAAACCTGAAAAATTCACTAGACTTGGTGGTAAAATACCTAAAGGAGCATTACTAGTAGGCCCTCCAGGAACAGGCAAAACCCTCCTTGCAAAAGCTGTAGCAGGTGAAGCAGGCGTTCCTTTCTTCACTCTTTCGGGTTCTGATTTTGTGGAGATGTTCGTAGGTGTCGGAGCGGCTCGAGTGAGAGACTTATTTAAGCAAGCAAAAGAAAAAGCGCCTTGTATAATCTTTATCGATGAGATCGACGCAATCGGTAGATCAAGAGGTAAAGGACAAATGCCTGGCTCGAACGACGAACGTGAAAACACCCTAAACTCCCTTTTGGTAGAAATGGATGGCTTTGGAACGGATAGTGGAGTTATTGTGGTAGCGGCGACCAACAGGCCTGATGTTTTGGATTCAGCATTGTTAAGACCAGGAAGATTTGATCGTCAGATCTCTATCGACAAACCAGACATTAATGGAAGAGAAGCCATTTTCAAAGTCCATCTAAAGCCAATTAAAACGGCAGATGATGTCGATCCTAAAAAGTGTGCCGCACAAACTCCAGGTTTTGCAGGTGCTGAAATCGCTAACGTTTGTAATGAAGCTGCTTTAATTGCTGCAAGACGAAATAAAGATGCAGTAGATATGCAAGATTTTCAAGATGCAGTAGATCGAGTAATCGGTGGTCTTGAGAAGAAAAATAAAATTATATCACCGGATGAAAAGAAAATCGTTGCTTATCATGAAGCAGGTCATGCTGTAGCAGGCTGGTTTCTGGAGCATGCTGATCCTTTGGTCAAAGTAAGTATCGTCCCTCGAGGGGTCGCGGCACTAGGCTATGCGCAATACCTTCCTAAAGAACAGTTTTTGTATCAAACAGAACAGTTGGTTGATGAAATGTGCATGACCCTTGGTGGAAGAGCAGCAGAGCAGATTATCTTCAACAAAATCTCTACAGGCGCATTAAGTGACTTAGAGCGTGTTACGAAGATGGCCTATTCTATAGTTTCTGTATATGGTATGAATGAAAAGATCGGAAATGTCTCCTTCTACGATTCTAAAGCTGATGGATACAAAATGACCAAACCTTACTCGGAGACTACCGCTGAAACTATCGATGAAGAAGTAAGAAAGCTGATTGCTTCCGCTTACGATCGAACTATAACTTTATTGACCTCCAAAAAAGGAGAATTGGAGATTTTGGCCAAAGAGCTCTTGGAAAAAGAAATACTTTTCCAGGCTGACTTGGAAAAGCTTATTGGTAAGCGTCCTTTTGAAAAGGAGACTACTTACCAGGCATTTACTAATAAAAAAGAATCTGCTCCCGAAGTAATCACAGACAAACTGGACACTCCGGAGGTACAAAGTGAAGCCGAAGTTCAGGGTGAACCAGAGATTCTACCGGATAGCAAAAAAGATAACTAATATTTTCAACAAAAGCCTCGAATGATTCGAGGCTTTTTTATTTTTGCGCCTGCCTCTTATCTTTCCATATGCAAGCAATCAAGCTCGAAATTCCCCTAGCGGGTAAAAAATTATATTTTGCTTCAGATTTTCATTTGGGAGCGCCAAATCCTAAGGAAAGTAAAATACGCGAGCAGCGTATCATTCGATGGTTAGACTTGATTGCTGATGATGCTGCAGGGATATTCTTAGTCGGTGATATTTTCGACTTTTGGTTTGAGTATGCAGAAGTAATTCCTAAAGGATTTATCCCCTTCATTTCGAAGATTGCTTCACTGAGAGCTCAAGGTATTCCTATTTATTTCTTTACTGGTAATCATGACCTCTGGATGCGAGACTACTTCACGACTGAGTTGGGAATCCCTGTTTATCATGGGCCAATTTGGTTGACTTCAGAAGGGAAAAGCTTTTTAGTAGGGCATGGGGATGGATTAGGCCCAGGAGATCGCTCCTACAAAGTGCTTAAAAAAATCTTTACTAATCCCCTTTCCAATTGGCTTTTCAGATGGATTCATCCAGATTTAGGAATCAAGCTGGCCAAATCCTGGTCAGGACACAGCCGGATTACCAATAATGAGAAAGATGAAAGTCACTTTCTGGGAGATGATGAGTGGTTATGGCAATATTCAAAGGAGGTAGAAGAAAAAACACATTTTGATTATTACGTGTTTGGCCATCGACATCTGCCACTTGAGCTCCAGGTTGGCGAAAAGTCAATTTATTTCAACCTGGGTGAATGGGTAAGTCAAAATAATTTTTTGCATTTTGATGGGAGTAAGCCTAGACTAATTGAATTTGAAAAATGAAGCGATTCCTCTTACTCTTTCTTATCATATCCCCACTTTTAGGATTCCCCCAGCAAAACCAATTCGGGAATCCTCTTGCAGAGATTGATTTAGAGTACCTTGACTTGGTTTCTTTTGATACCAAGGATAACCTATTTTTGAGTAGCACAGCGGGAGACATTTACCAATTCGACAGATTCGGGAAACAAACCAACCTCTTCTCCCCTCTTCGACAAGGAAGGCTCACTCAATTAGAAGCTGCATGGAGCGTAAATATTTTCAGCTTTTCAGCTGATCTTCAAGAATACCGGATTTTAGATCGCTTTTTAAATCCGTTGTACGAAAACGGTTTCCTTCTTGCAGATGTCAATCTAGCGAAGGCAGCAACCTTGGGAAACAATAATGTGGTTTGGGTTTGGGATGAATCAGATTTGAGTCTAAAATCTTTAGATTACCTCAGAAATTTGGTAATACAAAGCCAACCGCTTAATCTTATTGTCAACTCTAAAGATTTGGAAGTAATCGATATTAGAGAGTTTAAAAACCGCCTCTTTATGAATATTCTACATGAAGGGATTTTTATCTTTGATAATCAGGGCAATCTTATCCGGAAAATAAAGCTCATACTTAACGAGAAAATGTGCTTTTATAATGAGCACCTATTTTGGATTGAAAATGACTTTTTGATGAGCATGTCAATCAAATCGCAGGAGGTTTTTAAAGTTGCTAAGCTCAATAGCCCCGCATCCACTTCCATCCAAATAGGTCAAGACCGATTAGCACTTATTCAAAAAGATAAAATCATGCTCTATGAATCACCTCCTTGGATAAAAATGATTCGCTAAAAGCGTTCGTGAATAGCGACTTAATAAACGGTATAGAATTTAGGAGACTTGCTTCTGAGGTAAATAATTTGGTCATGAAAAATGATCCGAGTCCAAATACTTAAACTGGAACCCAATATCTTTTAAATTTTGCTGAGGAACCATCGTTGGGGAGACTTCCTCTCTTAGTGCAAGCTAGACGCACTACCACCATTAATAATGTTGAATAATTGTCTTTGTGAAAAAAATCCAGATAGAAATCTCTGGATTTTGATTTAAAATTTAAGCGCATCTGGCAGAAACTTCCCCGCCAAATCCTCATAATATGGTCTCAATTCTTTCACATTTGGCGGTACTGCCGCCTTTGAATAAAGGTCATATGGGTTGAACTTATTCACCCATTCAAACAGCTTATGATCATCTTTATTCATCAAATGCCCATAGGCATTCTCTCGATGTTGGGAATAAAAACTATGGTAACGTAGCATCGCCAAGCCCTCTTCTGGCAAATAGTCTTTCATGATCTGATAAATGTATTCATCATGTCCCCAAGACAAATGCACTTTGTCTAAACCACAATTAGGCTCATAAACTCCATACTTAGTGCTGAACCGGCTGTCCTTACTATCAGGATTTGCTTGAAAAAACTCTGGATAAACTATCTTATCCGAATGCTTACACCCAACTGGAAAAGTATCTCCGACTACACACCATTGTGGTTCTCCAAAAAGGCAAAGCACTTTACCCAAATCATGAAGAAATCCAGTCAATACAAACCAATCCGGCTGCCCATCAGCTCGAATTGCTTCTGAGGTTTGGAGTAAATGTTGGGTCTGATCTAAATCAGTATCTGGATCGGAATCGTCCACAAGAGTATTTAAAAATTCTACTGCCTCCCAAAGTGTCAATTCTTTTCTATCAAACTTTAGAAACTCTTTCTCCTTACCTAAAACAAAATCATAGGTTTGATTCAGGTGATTTACTCTATAAAATTCTTTTACAGTTTCCCGTTTTGGATCATCATAGTTCCTAAACTCCTCTTTTACTTTTACAAGAGCTCCATCCTCAGGATATCTTTCTAGAAGATCTTCCTCCCAAAGCTCTTCAATTTGTTGTGGTGTAAGGTCTTTCATACGTAGTGAATTTGGACTAATATAATGATTTTCAACGATTTCAATTTCCAAGCCAAATGTAAATCGCAATAGTTAACACGACTAATAAAATGCCTAAATGACGTGCGTATTTCCATGGATGTAGATCTACTGGCCCAATATCGGAAGGTTTGAATTTATTGGTATTGGGATAAAAATAAGAAACTCCAAACATCACTAGCATATTCAAAATAAACTCAATCCCCCAAATATGTACGAAGTGGATATTTATCGGAAAAATAAAGACGGTCAGAATGTAAAAAGTCAACCCAACTAACAATCCCATTTTGGCTCCCATAGCTGAGATTTTAGGCAAGAAGAGACCCGCCATGATAATCGAAGCGATTGGAATAAAGAAAATACCATTAAGTTGCTGTAGGAGTTGGTAGAGACCTTCGGGAGCACCAGCCACCAAAGGGGCCGCCATGATTGCGCAAATGGCAAGTATTATTGAGGTAAGCTTACCAATCCACACTAATTGCTTTTCCGTTGCATCTTTTTTTAAATGCCTTTTATAGATCCCAAGACTAAAAATCGTAGCAGTGCTATTCAAAACGCTATTGAAAGTACTCAGCACTGCACCCATCACCACGGCGGCAAAGAACCCTGTCAAGCCAACAGGCAATACTTTTTTGATCAGTGCTGGATAGATTAAATCTTGATTATCATACAAACTGTCTCCGAAATAATAAAACCCAATAACTCCAGGCAAAATGATAATCAGCGGAACAAATAGCTTCAAAACACCGGTATAGAGCAAACCTTTTTGAGCTTCCGCTAGGTTCTTTGCTCCAAATGCTCTTTGAATAATAGTCTGATTCATACACCAGAAATATAGCTGATTGATCATCAAGCCGGTAAATAAGGTTTCAAAAGGCAGAACAGAGTCTTTTGCCCCTATCACGTTAAATTTTTCAGGAGCAGATTTATATACTTTACTTAAGCCTTCCATAATATCCCCTCCGCCGATATCCCAAAGCGAAAAACCCAAGACTAAAAGCCCTCCAACAAAAAGTCCAATTCCATTAATTGTATCAGAAAATGCCACCGCCTTTAATCCACCAAAAATTGCATAAATAGAACCAATAACTCCAATAACAATGACTGTCAACCACAAGCCTTCTTGTTGACTGATTTCAAGGGTCTCAGAGACGTTGAAAATACTTTCAAGATTAATGGCCCCTGTATAGAGCACTATGGGTAGCAAAGTCACTACAAAAGAAACAATCAAGAAAAGTGCGACCAAAGTTCTGGTCATCCGATCAAACCGATATTCCAAATATTGAGGGATCGTCGTCAATCCCATCCGAAGGAAGCTGGGAATAAAATATAAGGCTCCTATCACCAAAGCAATAGCTGAAGTAACTTCCCAGGCAATAACGATAAAGCCATTTTTATAGGCTGAGCCATTCATTCCGATCAGGTGCTCAGTAGAAATATTCGTCAAAAGCATGGAGCCTGCAATCACAACTCCTGTCAAACTCTTTCCTCCTAAAAAATATCCCTCTTGGGTATCGAGTTTATCTTTGCGAAGTTTGTACCAAGAAAAAATGGCTACAAAACCTGTGAAAGCTAAAAAGGAGATAATTGTAAGGGTCATGTTAATTGGGCTAGGATCACAAAAAATTAATATACAGGAAATCAATAAACTATCGCCACCCTACTTACGCAATCGTTTCCCAAATCAACAATCTTGGAAACAAAAAAGACCCTTCGAAAAGGGCCTTTTTTAATATTGACTTTTAAATATCTGATAATTTGTCTATCCAAAGAAAGTCCTAGCCTGAAGACTTGAACCAAAATATTCTTTGTATTTCTCTGCGAAAGCTCTGTTAGTGAACTAATCCAACTAACGGACTCTACAGAAAAAAAGACTATCCGATTTTGACCAATTCTATATCGAAAATCAAATCCTTCCCTGCCAATTCATGATTGGCATCCAAGGTGATTTTAGTCTCGTCAATATCAACTACCGTTACTGGCATTGGCTGACCGTTTCCTCCCTGAAGCTGAAGCACCATACCAAGCTCAGGCTTGATATCAGCAGGCACTTCCTTCACAGGCACTTCGATCATCATATCTTGCCTACGTTCTCCATAAGCTTCTGCAGCTACGATCCTAACTGTTTTTTTGTCTCCGATCACCATGTCATACACAGCACTATCGAATCCTTTAATCATATTCCCATCTCCGAGAGTAAAACCTAACGGAGCTCTTGATACCGAAGAATCAAATACACTTCCATCTTCCAATTTTCCGGTGTAATGCACTTCTACTGCATCCCCTTTTTTAGCTTGCATAATATTATATTTTAGTAAAGCCTAAAGGTAAGAAAATTCTACTAGGCCGAAAAAACCGAACATAACTGTCCGATAACAATCTAAAAGCGTACACTTTCGGACACATTCGTTCAGAAATAGTCCTGAAATAGGTTAATTTAGGGTTGGCATCATTTTCCCATACCCATAACCAAAGAATCAACCATGGAAAATCAAGAGTTAGGCAGGATCCTCATCATCGACGACAACGAAGATTTATTATTTGCAGCAAAAATGCTATTGAAGAAACATGCCAAAGAAGTCATGATCGAGCAAGATCCAAGAAGGATTCCTTTTTTGATCAATAACAACAACTACGATGTGATTCTGCTCGACATGAATTTTCGGGAAGACACCACCTCCGGCAAAGAGGGTTTTCACTGGTTGAAACAAATCAAAGAAATCGACCCAAAGGCAGTAGTAATCTTAATCACCGCTTTTGGAGATGTGGAAATGGCTGTCCAAGCTCTCAAAGAAGGTGCGACTGACTTTATCCTTAAGCCTTGGCAAAATGAAAAACTCATTGCCACTCTTTCCTCCGCAATCAAATTGAAGGAAAGCTACAATGAAGTAGATAAGCTTCAGAAAAAGCAAAAGCAACTTCAAACTGACTTGAAGAAGCCTTACAGCGATATCATCGGGCAATCTGCTTCCATGAAAAATATTTTCTCTATAATTGATAAAGTCGCTCAAACCGATGCCAATATTTTAATCTTGGGAGAAAATGGTACGGGTAAAGAACTTATCGCACGAGCGATTCATGAGCGATCTCTACGCAAAGACGATATCTTCGTCGGTGTGGATATGGGTTCGATTACCGAATCTCTTTTCGAATCAGAGCTTTTTGGTCATAAACGTGGCGCATTCACCGATGCCAAAGAAGATCGTGCCGGCCGATTTGAAGTGGCAGACAATGGAACCCTTTTCTTGGATGAAATCGGAAATCTCTCCATGCCTCTCCAATCCAAACTTTTGACCGTACTTCAAAAGCGGGAAGTCACACGAATCGGTACCAACAAATCAATTCCTGTAGACATTCGCCTGATCTGCGCTACCAATCTGCATGTGCATGAAATGGTAATGGAGAACACCTTCCGTCAAGATTTACTATATCGAATCAATACTGTGGAGATTTTTCTTCCACCCCTTCGAGATCGTCACGATGACATCCCTGTTTTAGCCAATCACTTCCTGAAAAGCTATGCCCAGAAATACCGAAAGAATTTCATAGGCTTTACTTCTTCTGCACTTGACTTACTTCAGCGTTATGGCTGGCCAGGAAATATTCGAGAACTTCAACATGCGATCGAGCGGGCCATCATCATGGCCGAAGGAGACCAGTTGGATGCGCGTGACTTCTTCTTCCTTTCTGCAAAGCCAGCCTCTGATAAAGCTCCTCAAGCCATTACGCTCAATCTTAATGACATGGAGCAGACGACTATTCAGCGAGCCATCGACAAAAATGGGGGAAACATTTCCAAAGCAGCCAAAGAACTCGGATTGACCCGGGCTTCACTTTACAGGAGGTTAGAAAAATATGGACTATAAAGTAGGCTTACTCGGCCGGATCGCCTTTCTCTCCGCCTCACTTTTCCTTTTAGCATATACCATCTTTGACAGCTGGGGAGTTTTTATGATTTCCCTTTTGCTGATTTTAGTCATTTTCCAGATTATTTATCTGATCAAATACTCTCAAAACTCCTATCAAAAAGTTAGGATCTTTCTGGATAACATCAAGCAGGATAAGTATTCTCAACTTTATCCGGTGAAGTTTGACGGGACAGAAAATGATGAGCTCCACATCGAGTTTAATGCAATTCTGGCAAAGCTCAAAGAAGATCAAGCTGAAAAAGAGGCCAATTTTCAATACTTCAGATCAGTATTTAAACATTTGAGTATAGGACTGATCACCTTCGGTGAAAACGGGCAAATCCAACTTCTTAATACTTCTGCAAAGCGAATTCTAAACGTGGAAAATCTCACGAAAATTGATGAAATCGAAGGGATTAATAAAGAGCTCCACTTAGCAATCCAAAACCTCAAGACTGGTGGTAGTGAACTGATCAAAATCGCCCATCCTGATGGTATTATGCAACTCTCAGTATATGTGATCGAACTGCTGATGCGTGGGGAAAAATTTAAACTCGTCTCCCTTCAAAATATCCAATCCGAATTAGAGGAGAAGGAAATGGAAGCCTGGCAAAACCTCGTCAAGATTCTGACACACGAAATCATGAACTCCATCGCTCCGATCTCTTCGCTTGCAGGTACGATCAAAAGTGACTTAGAGTCCAAAATAGATACCCTCACCGAAATAAGTCCACAGGATTTGGAAGATTACCAAATGGGGATTTCCACTATTGAAAAACGAAGCCAAGGCCTCATCAGCTTTGTATCAGATTTCCGCTCTTTGGCTCACATTCCGGTGCCAAAATTTAGCAGTATCGCCATATCCAAGCTCTTTGACCAACTCGAAGTGCTTCTAAAGCATCAACTAGATTCTGGGCAAATCAAATTAAAAAAGGAGCTAGACCCGAAAGAACTGATTCTTTTCGGAGATCAAACCCAGATTGAGCAAGTGTTGATCAACTTAACCCAGAATGCCATTCAAGCGCTAGAAGATTGTGAAGAAAAGGTGATCACCCTCCGTGCCTACATTGATGAGGCAGGCAAAATCATCTTAGAAGTAAGCGATACCGGCAAAGGAATCGAAGAAGAAGCTTTGGGAAAAATTTTCATCCCGTTCTTTACTACAAAGAAAAAGGGATCCGGAATTGGACTCAGCCTTTCCAAGCAGATCATGCGTCGCCACAAAGGCAATATTCAAGTTAGGTCAGAACAAGGTGAGGGAACTACTTTTAAGTTGATCTTCAATGGATAGTAATTGCGGGGAAAGTAAAAAGTTTGAGGTGGAAAATGAAATCTTAAAAAAGACTATCGGAGAAATAGAAAACAAAATAACAGAAGGCCTATACCTCTAAAGAAAAGTTAATAACCTTCTGTCAAATTTTATTAGTCAATTAAATATTTTTACAAGATCACTTAACTGTTAATTTATTTATTTGAGAGTATTTGATATCCCCATTTTTAAAATATGCTTTTACTTGTATTTTATATACACCTTCTCCCGCATTTAACCAATTGAATTCAAAGGGTAAATTAAGTGAGGAACCAAGCAAAACACTATCACGAAAATATTCAATTTTTTGAACTTCACTTACAGCACTTGTAGCTGTTGCCTTAATTATAACAGTTGAATTTTTAAGAGCTGTGCTATTATTTAAAGGAGCTGTAATATTCACATTAGTATCTTTTGTGAATTGTGTAAGTAAAATTTTACCTCCCGTTGTAGGTGATGGCGAAGTTGTAACCTTATAAGGCTGAGTTGAGATAGCTGCTGGCAGGTTAATACTTAAGTCATCAACGTAATATGCGGTCGTATTTGGAAGGGTCTTATCTGCGTAGGCATTTATACTATATTGATTGACGTCTACCTCTGGCCTTAATGTATTTCTAAGACCGGTGTCAGCCACTAAAACGTCGTCTTGCCAGAGTAATACTCTTCCATTACTTCCCCTGTCTTGAATGATTCTCATTTGAATTTTCACCCATTTGTTTACAGGTAGATCTATTCCTACAGGAGCTTTCCAAACCACATTTGTTCCTCCCCAAAATTTTTGAAGATCGGCAAGCGTTAGGTAATTGGCTCCTCCTGAACCAGCTCCACCTCTAACATCTATGCCAACTGTAAAATGAGGAGTATTTATTTGATCTGGACCAGTACCTGGCCCACCTGGTGCAAATTTTACACCTTTCGTTTGTAGAAAATTAAACCAAGCATTATTTGGATCTAAATCTATTCTGGAAGGAAGATAGACATATTGTGTAAAAATAAGATCCATATTACTACCAATTTCTTTCCACCTAAAATTTCTCGTGCCATGAGAATTCCCACTTGTAGTATTAATAGATAACTTAAGAGAATTTTTTCCCGTCCTTGCAAAAGTAGTAGAAACTGCACTATTTCCAGTCCCAGTATTATATTCTCCCCCTCCCCCATCACTGGTCCACTCACTTTGATTACCTCCTTCATGACCTGCAGACCAGAGCAATTGACCTAAATTATTGGAGGGTATAGCAAAAGCATTATTTTCATTAGAAATAAAACTATTTTTTGCGATTAGTTTGGTTAAAATTTTCCGGGAATAGGATTTATTCTCAGAAATTTTAACTTTCCCAAAACCGAAATTCTCGACAATAGTTAAGGGAAAAAATAAGGCGATTAAATTTAAACTTATTATTAATATAGTTTTCATGATTATTCTTATTTAATACTAGGGTTGATACTGAACATACTCATTATTTCTTAATAAACTTCTTACTGGAAATATTATTTCCGTTTGCAGTTACCTGTAAAACATAAACTCCGTTTTTCAAATCAGAAACGTCAACAGTTACCGTAGATCCTTCAGGTCTTGCCTGAAAGGTCTTGTGGACTGCACCACTCATTGACACCACTTTAAATTCAAAATCATAAATTCCATCCAAATTTGTGAAGATTACATTAAGGAATTCTGTAGTTGGATTAGGACCGATTACATATTCCAATTGAATGCTACTAATATCTTTATTAGCACTTAAAAGCATTGGTTCCGAATAAACGACTGTGCCTGTTGCATCTACTGCTCTAGCAATTATCTGGTGTTCCCCTTCTGGAATATTCTTCCATTCGAAACTATATGGCTGCGTTTCAGAACTCCCTAATTTTTCCCCGTCCAAAAGATACTCTACAAAAGCAACTTTGTTCTCAAATTCAATTAGTTCAACTTCAAGTCCTAAATCTCCTCCTTTTTGTACTTCTCTTTTAGCGTTTGAACCAATTAATTTAACAGCCGCTTGATTTCTTTTCAAAACTTGAATTGGTATAGCGATTGTTGAAATTTTAGTTCCGTCAACATAAATTAGCTGTGCTGACAGTTCATAATCACCTTGTCTGGTATTTCTCCATGTATAATCATAAGGTGCTAAAGTCGAACTCCCAATTCTTATATTTCCTCGGAAATAATCAACCCGATTAATAGGATTGCTATTCTCAGGAATTCCCACCCTTATAGTGATGTTTTCACCTTGTATGAAGGTAGCATCCTTAATCGGATCTATAATTTGGAAGATTGGTTGAATTTTTTCCTTCACCAGAATGGACACAGATTCTGATATTTTAAATTTACTTGGGTCCTCGCCAATTGCTTTCGCTGTAATAGTGTGTTGAGTTGAAGCAGGGCTGAGCCACATAAATCCAAATGGACTGATGTTAGAAGACCCGATAAGTTGACTTCCGCTATAATATTCCACTTTCTTCACCGATTCAGCAGAGCCTTGGAACATCACAATTAATCCAACATTAACATTTGCATCGAATTCTTGATTATTTACAGGAGTAACTATTAATACTTCAGGAATAACAACCTCGATTGGAGCCACTGTAGTCACTTTCTCAACCACGTTAATATTGACAGCAGTTGATACGGTTATTGTTCCTTTATCGTCTGTTGCCTTCGCGGTCAGGCTGAAGCTTCCAACTGAAACGTTTG
>JAFMBQ010000570.1 GCA_017858365.1 Algoriphagus sp.
TTGAACTGCAAAATGAAAAATTGAGAAATATTGCATGGACACAATCTCATGTGGTCCGTGCACCACTTTCAAGAATCTTAGGGATTGTGAATTTGATTGAACAGCAAAAGGATGACTTGGATGATATCTTGTTTTGGATTAAGCAATTACGGATTTCAACCAACGAAATGGATGCAATTGTAAGGAAAATTGTGGATGAAACTAATCATCTGAATCAAAATTAATTTTACTGAAATTAATATAGAAATATTTATTGTTGATGACTTGATTCAAAGAATGATTGTTTCAAAGATGATTAAACCTTCTTTGGTAATTACTCAATGCGAGAATGGTAAGGTAGGTTTAGCTATGTTGAAACAACATAGTAATTCTTATCAGAAAATTATTGTGCTTTAGGATATTAATATGCCAATTCTAGATGGATTAGAATTTTTAGACCAAATTGAGAAATCTAACTTTTACAGCCTGAATCGACTTTCAATTTATACTGTTTCTTCATCTACTAATGAAAGTGATATTTTAAAGGGAAGTCAGTACGAGTCTGTCAAGAGTTTCCTTCATAAGCCTTTAAGTAGTGAAGACCTTAATGCAATTATCGTTATTGATTGAAATTATAATCATGCCATTCCAAATTTTTCTTTTGCCAATCAAGGCTATTTTGATAGGACTCCACGACAGTGGCCAATAAGGTCATAGTAAGAATCAGAATCCTATCCCAAGCTCACACAAACTTCTTCCTACCCCGAATGCTTTCAGAGCAAAGATATTACCTAATCAAGTCAGAGATTATCCTCGCTTCAAGACTTTTTATCAAGGGAGTGTTTACACTCATTAAGATTTGAAATGCTTCGTATTTCATCCGTAAAAACGACTCACTTTTGATCCACATTCACTAATCAAAACCTACATAATACTTATAGTACATCGCTATCCTCCGGAATAACTCCAGTATCAACTACGGAAAATTGGTCTTTGCCGTGATTCACCCGAAACTAAATAGTAAAATACTGAATTTTTTAAAATAGCTTTAGAAGCTAAAAAAAACAAGAAATGACTACTGAAATAGTCGCAAATAATTTTTGAAAATAAACATCATTGGCAACTAAACCGAATAAAGCTATTCAATCAGTATACAGAAATTCAGTTCAGTACAGAGCCACATTTCCATCTTTTATTCCTTTGCCAACGCTTAGATCGAATCGATGAATTTAGGCTAAATACAGGCCCGTAAATCAAGCTGATCATTTATTTAGATTGTGGATTCTAAAGCGCTTTGGTTAACAAACAGTCATCAGAAAGATGAAATTCCAAGCCAAGTATTGTGGTTACGGTGCTTTTTAAAAAATATCGTAGCATTTGCCAGACTCTTTTTATTACATCCCTTTATACCCAATCTCCACAAAAGGCGCTATCGTACGGGCAAGTAATTAATGACAATGTGAGGATTATGTAACATTATTAAAAAAATATATAATAAATTTTATTTGAGGAGTTTTAACTTATTCCCTGTAATTATAATACAAATTATTTTAAAAATAATACGGATGGAAGAAGATCAGAATGGCACGCGCAATCAGCAATCTGATAGCCTGCCAAATAAGTTATCAGCTGAGAATAATAGTGGTGATAATCTTAAGGATAAATCAAACAGTAGCCAACAGGTTACAGGAGAAGGAGAAGAAAAAACACCTCTTCCAAGAAGACCCCAATTCCGGCTAACAGAAAACCACAAGAAAAGGTATATCTGATTTTGTGATCAGATTAGGTTGAGGGTTTAGTAGAAAGCAACACCTGTGCATCGTGTTCTTCACCATCATCTGTAAGTGTTATTATTCTATCTTCCTGCTCCAGGCCATTAACAATCACTTTCATTGCCTGCTCACCAATTTTTTGCGTTACCACAATGTGGTAAATCGTACTTTTATACCGGTAGTGTATTTTAAAAGAGTCCCAATCTTGGGGAATACAAGGAGCGAATTTTAGTTTGTTCCCCTCCCTTTTCAATCCAAGAAAATATTCCACAATCAACCTGTACATCCAGCCTGCAGAACCGGTGTACCAGGTCCAGCCCCCGCGACCTGCATGTGATTCATTGGCATATACATCAGCTGCTATTACATAAGGTTCTACTTTATAAACAGCAATTTCTTCAGGAGTCTTACCATGGTTAACTGGATTAATCATCTTCAATAACTCCCATACCCGTTCGTTATCGCCCGATTTGGCAAAAGCCATAATCAACCAAATTGCAGCATGGGTGTATTGTCCGCCATTCTCCCTTACTCCTGGAACATATCCTTTGATATATCCCGGGTAAACTTTCGATTTGTCGAATGGTGGATCCAGCAACTGTATAATCCCTATATCCTTCTGCACAAGATTTTTGTAGGCCGATTCCATCGCTTTATCTGAACGCGAAGCTTCTCCAGCTCCTGATAATACAGACCAGCTCTGAGAAATTGAGTCAATTTTACAGTCTTCAGCACTCGAAGTACCCAATGGAGTGCCATCATCAAACCAGGCGCGTTTGTACCATTCTCCATCCCAAGCATATTTATCAACATTTTCTTTCAGTTGCTCAGCCTCCCTTTCACACTGATCGGCAAAATCGGCATCATTACGTAACCGTGCAATTTTCGCAAAGCGAAGGAGAATGTCATAAAGGAAAAATGCCATCCAAACACTTTCACCTTTTCCTTCAATTCCTACTTTATCAAAGCCATCATTCCAATCACCACTACCTATTAAAGGAAGACCTCTTTCACCATAACTAAACCCTTTTTTGATAGCCCGAACGCAATGCTCATAAAGAGAAATTGAATCTAATGATTTAATAGGGAGGTCATAATATGATTCTTCACCCACGTTCAATGCTCTTCCTTCTAAAAAATGCACCTGTTCATCCAGCACAGCAGCGTCCGCGGTAAAAGAAATATACTGAGCGGTTACAAAGGGCAGCCAGAGAAAATCATCCGAGCAGCTGGTCCGAACACCCCGGCCATTAGGTGGATGCCACCAATGTTGCACATCTCCTTCTTTAAACTGCCGTGAAGCGGAGCGCAATATTTGTTTGCGCGCTAATTGT
>JAFMBQ010000571.1 GCA_017858365.1 Algoriphagus sp.
ATGAGCAGCTAAGTACTTACACATCGCACTTCCCAATACCCCAGCAGCACCAGTGAACACAATTTTTTTTCCTTTAAGGGAAAATAAAGAATCAAGCATAATTAACTTTTAAAGTTTGAGGGACTAAAATCAAAATAGTTTTTGGCATTGGCATAGCAAATGTCAGTAATTAGCTTTCCAAGCCACTCTTCATCCCAAGGTAGCTCACCCTTGGCAACATCATTGCCAAATAAATTGCAGAGAATCCGTCGGAAATATTCATGTCTTGGAAAGGATAGAAAGCTTCTTGAATCAGTGAGCATTCCTATAAAGCAGCTCACCAAACCCATATTGGAAAGTGTATTCAATTGCTTTTCCATCCCGTCTTTCTGATCCATATACCACCAGCCGGATCCAAATTGGATTTTCCCTTTTGAGGATCCATCATTGAAGTTGCCGATCATAGTTGCCAAAACCTCATTGTCTCTTGGATTCAAGTTATAAAGTACTGTTTTGGACAGTTGATCAGTTGAGTCAAGTTCGTTTAAAAAGCCAGCGAGGCTTTTTGCCTGATCAAAATCTCCAATGGAGTCGAAACCGGTATCCGGACCTAGAATTTTCAAAGACCTAGAATTGGTATTTCGTAAAGCTCCAAGATGAAATTGTTGCACCCAACCTTTCTTATGATATAGCTTACATAAGGCAGCGAGAGTCTTGAATTTAAAGAACTTCACTTCTCGGGGATTTAGGATTTTGCCCTGCAACAGATGCTGGAATAAGGTATCGATGTTGAATTCATTTTCCTGGAAAAAATATAGCTGCTCCAATCCATGATCAGAAAGTCTACAGCCACGCAGATGGAAATAGTCGATTCGATTAGACAGGGATTCCAAAAGGGTGTCGAAGGAATTAATAGATACCCCGCTTGAAGTGGTTAATCGATCCAAATAAGCCCGATAAACTTCAGGCTGCTCGACAGTGTAAGCCTTGTCAGGTCTGAAAGCAGGATGTAGCTGTAGCTTAGTTTGTTTTGATACAAAAGAGACATGCTCAGCCAAATCATCAGTAGGATCATCTGTAGTGCAGACAGTTTCTACATTCATCTGATTCAGTAATCCCAAGGTGGAAAATTCATCAGTTTGTAACCTTAGATTACAGGTTTCATAGATTTCCTTTGCAGAAGCTTCATTCAGGAGTTCCTCAATTCCAAAATAGCGCTTTAGTTCTAAGTGAGACCAATGATAAAGCGGATTCCTCATGGTAAAAGGAACAGTCTGTCCCCATTTTTGAAATTTCTCCGCATCGGAAGCAGTACCAGTTATGAAATGCTCTTTGATGCCCAGGGTACGCATGGCTCTCCACTTATAGTGATCGCCAGCTAGCCAAATCTTAGAAAGGTTCTCGAATTTCTTATTTTGATTGATCTCATTTGGAGAGAGGTGATTATGATAATCGATTATCGGAAGGTTTTTCGCGTAGTTATGATACAAGGCTCGGGCATACTCATTTTGCAAAAGAAAATCTTCGGATAGGAATGGAGTGTGTATTGCAGCTAAAGACATGTTTTATTGAAAGCGGTTGAGTTAGGTTTTTGGTACTTTAAATTAGGCTGATTATAACCCGGAATCATTTTAAAATACGGAAACGATTGCGAAAATAAGAATCCATTTTGGGCAATTGTTAATAAGGTTTTGTATTTTCCAAAACCCAAAAACCCCAAAAACCTAAAATACTATGGCTGCAGGCATAAACCTCAAAGAATTAGCTGCTGAACTCAAATTAGCGCCATCTACAGTTTCTCGTGCGCTCAACGATAGCTATGAGATAAGCGAAGAAACAAAAAAGAAAGTAATTAGGATGGCAGAGAAGTTGAATTATCATCCTAATCAGTTTGCGAGAAGCCTTCGGGAGAATAAAAGCAAAACTATTGCTGTGATTATTCCGGAGCGGATCAATAATTTCTTTGCACAGGTGATCGATGGAATAGAGGAGATCGCCCAAGAGCATGGTTATCATCTGCTGGTATACAATACCCACGAAGATGTAGACCGAGAGAAGAAAATCGTAAACCTATTATTAAATGGGAGAGCCGACGCGGTGGTAATGTCCGTTTCCAGTCAAACAAGTGATGTCTCACATTTACAGAAGCTTTATGATAGGGGACTCCCCTTGCTGTTTTTTGACCGGATCTGTGATGAAATTCCAACTACTAAATTCATTACCAATGATTATGAAAGTGCTTACGAAGGAACCAAACATCTCATCCAGCAGGATTGTAAAAAAATAGCTTTCTTAATGATTAGCAAGGAGCTTTCGATTACCAAAGAACGCTATAGGGGTTATTGCGATGCTATAAACGAAGCTGGACTTGTCGCGGAACCTACCTTTAGCTTGAATTGCTGTATGTCAGAAGAAGAAAATATAAAATTGATTACAGACATGCTTTTGTCAGATGACCGGCCAGACGGTATTTTGTCAACCGTGGAAAAATTAGCCATTGCTACTTATCACGCGGTGAAACGAACAAAAATCCGCATTCCAGAAGATTTGAAAATTATTAGCTTCGCAAATACGTCAATGGCTGGATTGCTGAATCCTTCCTTGACGACTATAAATCAACCTACCTTGACGATCGGTCAAGAATGTGCCAAGTTACTAATTGGAAAATTGACTAAGCCAAAGCATTTTGAATTGATTAATCAAGTAATTACTATCCCATCTAAGATCACCATTCGATCTTCTACGGTAGCGGAGTAATAAGATCTTTTTCCCTAAAGCAGACTACAAACCTCAGTGCTTAAGTAACTTTAAAGGCTTAAAATAACAAAAAAGCTGCTCTAATATAGAGCAGCTTTTTCTGTTTTATCCAAATCTATATGTATCTATTAATATCCTGGATTCTGCGGGAATGCACTTGCATTTCCTTCAGCTCGGTCAATTTGATTTTGAGGGATAGGTCTCAATGTGTGAAATGCTTGAATATTTGGAGCTCCTTGAGGATTGTAAAGTTTTACTCTTTCTACTAAAATTCCCCATCTTACTAGATCCAGCCATCTGGTTTGCTCACCGATGAGTTCTCTTGCTCTTTCTTCAGTAATAAATTCG
>JAFMBQ010000572.1 GCA_017858365.1 Algoriphagus sp.
CTAGAATCTACCCCAAAGCAGGTTGATCAGTTATACCAAAATGCCTGGAAGTTTGGAGCCAAAGGCATTACTGTTTATCGAAACGACTCAGGCGATGAGCAATTGCTTTACCGTGGAATAAAATCCACCGGTCCCGAATTTATCAGTTGCATCCGTTAGGTTTTAGGTAACGGGATGATTATTTGAACCTCAAGCTATATCAGTTTATGAAAAGTGATTTTTAACGAAAGTCAAGAGTTGATTGGAGGTCATTTTGTCGGCATCCAATGTGTGGACTTTTACGCTACTGAACCCCTTGTCGGAAGAGATGTACTTAAGAAATTGGTTTTTGAAAACACCCGGCCCAAAAAGGAGAATTTCATCATATCCATTAAGCTTTTCTTTAAGTATAGAAATGTACTTTTTTAGCTGTTCCTGATGGATATTATTGGTTTTGTGCTCGTTGTTCGAGGCAGCAAAGTTGCTTTTCATTTTAGTTTTAGAATCTGTTTCCCCTGGATATCGGACCATGCTTTCGATAGGTGATTCAACTTTTTCTTTTAGAGAGACTTGTTTGTTTTCACAGGTTACAAGGAACGCCTGCTTTTGATCCACCCATACTCCTATTTTTTTATTCTCTTTCGCTTCCATGGTAAGGTTAATTTTAGTGATTATTATTTAGTTCGTATTTTTGACACTTTAGCTTAGTGATAGTTAGATCAATTCATTCTGCATTTTTTAGCTCTTACAGATTTACTCAGATAAATTCCAAACCAAGTCTCCATTTCAAGAGCTACTGATTCCAAAGCACTGGTTTCTTCAAATAAATGGCTGGCATTGGGGATGATTTTTATTTTCTTTGGGGCGTCGAGGAGATTCCAAGTTTCCCGATTCAAGTTCTCGATGCTAGGGTCATTTTCCCCGACCAATAGCAGAGTGGGTGTCTGGATCAAATTAAGTACACCTTTAGTCATCTCGGTGCTGCCTCCTTTGATTACACCTGCATGAATCTCGTTTTTCAGGTAAGAAACGGCCAGAATTGCTACTTCGGCTCCGGTATTTGAGCCATAAAAGCCGAAAGGGAGTTTGGAGAACCTAGACAGAGATCTAAGCTTGACTGCGTCGTCTCTGAGTCGGTTTGCAAAAATCTGGATATTTAGTTCTTGTTCTTGGGAATTAAGTTCAGGATCTTGGTTAGAATGCAAATCCAAATGAAAGGTGATGTAACCCTGTTTATTCAAGTATTGGGCTATGAAATTATATCTGGGGTTATACCGACCACTTCCACTTCCTTGGGCAAAGACAATCAAGCCTCTTGGCTTTGAAGGAAAGGTGAATTCACCCTCTAATGTTACTTCACCTAAGTTTATTTCAAAGATCTCTTTCATGATATGCCAGATTTGAAAATTCAAAACCGTTTTTTGGTGACTTTTTCTTTGCTTCTGGGTGAGCTTTGGAATTAACTAGAAACCAATTTTGAGTCCTGAAAAAACAATCAATTGTCCTGAGCTTGGGGGTAAAATATTTTACCTAAAGGACGAGAATAAAAAAAATGTAAAAAATGATATTCATCACCTGATCAGAAAATCTAAACGATTCAAAAAAAATGCGAAAAACCACATGAAATCATATTAAAGCCAATTAATTAGCTGTTTTGAAAAAGTAGATGTAAGCTAAATAATAGGCGTCTTAATAGGGAAACGAATCTAAAAGTTCCTGCCGTAGCCGAGTGCTAGGAGGATTTTTTTCATAAAACGGCAGAAATATTTTAATACCTACAACAGGTCTGATTTACAAATTATATACTGATTAGCTAGGTGCTTCAAGTAACCCTTATCATCTCAAGAAGTGATTTTTGTCAAAAGATTCCTTTGTGATTCTATCTACCTTTTGCGTGATAAAAAGATCACGCCATGAAAAAAATCTTATTTGCAACGGATTTCTCCAAAAATGCGGAAAGGGCGTTTGGATATGCGCTAAATCTTGCCCGAAACCACGGTTCAAAAATTACAATGCTTCACATTTTTGATATCCCAACTTCTTGGGATTTTCCTCTTACCGAAGATCCTTTGGAAATGAAAAAGCAAGAAATAAGAGCATCAGAAAAAAAACTCACCGATTTAGTTCAAAAGTATATTGGGTCCGATGAGATCCTGACTTTTGACTACTTGGTTTTAGAAAATATGTCAGTGATAAACGGAATTCTTGAAGGGATCAAAAAAAGTGATGCTGAAATTTTGGTGCTTGGAAACAAAGGTGCCAGTAAAGTAAAAGAAATTCTGGTGGGGAGCACCACCAAAGCATTACTCGAAAAGTCTCCCATACCGGTCTTTGCAGTTCCAGAAGATGTTAGGCTTTTCCAGCTAAAGAAGGTTCTATTCGCTTCAGATTTTCAAAAAGGAGACCTTCGGGCATTAAAGCTTTGTGTCCAACTTTTAAAGCCTTTTCATCCCGAAATCCACGTCATCCACGTAAGTCATAGCGAAGAAGTTGGGAGCGAGGAGTTTATCCAGTACTTCAAAAGCCAAGCTGATGACTTGATACAGTACCCATCTATTCAATTCGAAAATCTTTATTCTGATAATTCAGCGAAGAGCCTAATTCATTTTATTCAACAGAACAGTATTGACCTCCTTGTGATGTTGGAAAAAAGGCGTCGGGGTCTAGGGGAGGTTTTATTTCATTATGATTTGGTGAAAAAGATGGAATTCCAAAGTCATATTCCAGTCCTAAGTTATAGTGAAGCATACCTTCAAAATCTAAAAACGCGAGAACAGGCAAAACTTTAAAAACCAATTCGGAATGATAGCCAGAAGAATATATTGGACAATTTTGATTTTATCTATCCTAATAGGTGTCTATTTTTATTTTCTATCACCTGAGAAATTTACTCCTCAATTCTTAAGGAACTTTTCGGCAGTCCCCTTTTTCATGTTGATTGTCGGGATTCACGGAATAATGGCTCACTCAATCATTCCTGAAACTAAACACATAATGGTATTCTATCCCTTGGTGATGGGTGCCATCTATGTGATTTTATTCTTCCTGCATCTTTTTGTGATAGTACCCCAGATTTGTCCTTAGTCCTTACCGAAGATAAGAT
>JAFMBQ010000573.1 GCA_017858365.1 Algoriphagus sp.
CACTAAAAGATTTGACGGTAGGAATTTGTGAAAAACCTAAATAAGGGATTAACCACAATGATAGAATGATGATGTAAATTTTAATTTTTCTCATTTTTTACCAATACGTTTAGCCGCATTCAATTCATAAATGCAACTTTAGGTTTAAATAATTATTGACACATTACAAAAATAGGATTATTCCAATTTAGTCTTTTCCCTAATCTAGTGTTTATAATATTTTTACTATGATTTTTAATAACCCTGATAATGTTAATCAACTAGTACCGGAATAAACTGGAAACTATGATTTAATTTTTTTGAGTTCAATTTCTTCGATAGTGGGTAAGCTACTTTTAAATTCTTCAGGGAATATTATCGCTTCCTGATGCTACTAAGAATTTGGCAATGTTTTTAACCAAAGCATTTTCTATTTCGACTATAAATTATTTTCAGAAGTCATAATTAAGCTATTTGATTGCATTGACATTTCAGAAAAACCATCAAGTTGCAAATACTTAACCGCATTCCCTTTTACCTGCATATTTCCATTTTCGCAATATTCTCTGCAAAATCCATCGCTTTTATTTGTTTCTACTTCAATTTTTCCAGTTCTTTTTGGATAAATGCTTCCAGTTGTTCTTTCTTGGGCAATTCCAGGAGATATTTTGATACGAATAATTGTTGATCCATACCTGCTGTGGCGTATTCTACGAGTTTCTTGCCTTTTTCGGTACATAGTAAAATTCCAATCGCGGGATTGTCATCCTCTCGTTTCACTTCGGCATTGTAAAAAGCCACATAGGTATTGAGTTGTCCCATGTGCTCTTGCTTAAAAGCATCTATTTTCAATTCTACTATGATATGGCATTTCAAAATTCGGTGATAAAATACTAAATCAGCAAAAAAGTACTCATCATCTATTAAGATACGTTTTTGGCGGTATTCAAAACAAAAGCCATGTCCCATTTCCAGCATAAACTCCTGAAGATGATCCAACAGAGCAGTTTCGAGGTCTTTTTCTTCAATCATGCTATTTGAATTTAAACCCAAGAAATCAAATGTATAAATAGATTTAATAGCATCAGAAGCATTTTCAGGTTCAATTTTGCCTTGCAATTGTTTTATTGAAGTTTCGGTATTTGAAGATAAGCCAACACGCTCGAAGGCCAGGGTATTAATTTGGTGTTTCAGTTCCTTTACCGAAGGTGTCGTTTTCAGGACGAGCAATTCATAAAAAGTTCGTTTTGTATTATCTTCAATTTTCAATAGTTCTGATAAATGTGTAAATGAAATTCGTTCCAAAATCTGCCGATAATAGTTATCTGTTTTTGAGCTATCAGAATTTTGTTTCAATAGATCAGTTACTCTCTGACGAATTACAATAAATTCATTTTCAGCACCTTGTAATTGTGCAGTTGCCAACTGCACAATTTTAAAAATTCCTTGATTGGGAAAATCTAAAAATTGATCAAATGCAAGTCCTAATTTTGTGTAGGCAAAGTAAAACTGTCTAAAAAGTTTTAGGTTTCTATTTCCTAATCCTCTAATGTTAATGGATTCAGCCAGCGAATCAACCAATCTTGTTCCATAAGCAGCCCTATCTTCGCCTTTTTGCTCAAACTCTGCAATATAAAGACCAATTAAATAATTCCTTTTGGTCAAGGACACATTTACCGCATTAACAGCTTGTTGCTGAAAATGCTGATGCGTTTGTTCAATCACTGAAACCAGAGATCCAAAATTTAATTTGTTATTACTCATGCCAACATCGCTTTTAATTGTTTCTACTGCTATTTCTTTTTGGATGAATGCTTCCAATTGTTATTTCTTGGGCCATTTCAAGAGATATTTTGATAGAAATAGTCGTTGATTAATATGGGAAGATTAATATTTAATCGGGGCTTTCGTTTCGAAGCCTTTCGCCGATGCGTAACGCATCGGCGAAAAGAAGGCTAAAAAGTACCCAATCTACGAATAATCCAATCACCCAGACAGAAGACGTCCTCTATAATCATTGAAATCATGTAAATTCTGATTCAAAACCAGGTAAAAGCGGGTGAATATATCATTAATACCTGTCGGGGAGAAGACGCGAGGCATCGCGTCTCTACAAGGTATTCAGAAACCTGATGAGATGGATAACCTGATAATGGGGTTCCATTGTTTCGTAAATAGGGTAATCCATCTGTATAATGATAGAGGTTTTCACTAAAGGCAGCCTCTATTTTTTATGCTACTTTATGAATTCGGCTGAAATAATTTTTCCAATATATAATTTGGGTAAACCTTTATGATTTTTAAGAATGGATAGTCCAATAAGGCCTTTGTGAAGGCAGATGAATAAAAACGGGTAGCCTTGTTGCTATTCTTTACGATTTCCTTTAATGCTTTTTTAATTTTAGGGCAAAATATATATTGTTTTTACAGCCTTAAAACAATATTTTTATCATCATTAGGGGATGATAACTTATAGTACCTCCTCCTTTAGGTCGATTCTGTGGAAAAGAAAAAATTAAAAGCTAAAAAAATGACTATTTTTATAGAAGTGGAACTAAATTACCAGAATATTTACCAAAAGGAGCCGTACTTTCCCATTAAACTTTCTGACGTTTTATTTAATATTAATCATAGAATAACAAACTTACAGTAAAATAATGACACTAAGCTGGAATGAAATAAAAGATAGAGCATTAAATTTCTCAAAAGAATGGGCTGACACCTCAAACGAAGAAGCGGACGCAAAACCATTTTTAGTCGAATTCTTTAAAGTCTTTGGCATTACAAGTAAACGCGTTTCCACCTTCGAACACCGGGTTAAGAAACTTAACGACAAAGACGGATACATTGACCTGCTGTGGAAAGGAATGATTTTAATTGAAATGAAAAGTCGGGGCAAAAACCTTGACAGAGCTTTCGAACAAGCAAAGGACTATTTACACGGACTGAAAGAACACGAATTACCGAAATACATTCTCATTTCTGACTTTGAAAATTTCAGACTTCACGACCTTGAAGAAACAAAGAACATTGAGTTTAAACTCAATGACCTGGTAAATAACGTTCAGCATTTTGGCTACTTATTAGG
>JAFMBQ010000059.1 GCA_017858365.1 Algoriphagus sp.
CTTATTGGCCGATATGAACCCACAAAGACTCCAAAATACTGTTTTTTTAGTTTTAATATTATTGATCTTCACTGCATCATGCGCTTCCAAAAAGAAAGCGGCTTCGGAGCCTTTTAAGCAAGTGATCACTACCGCTAGGAGTTATACTGGGACACCCTATCGGTATGGAGGGACCACCCGATCTGGGATTGACTGTTCAGCATTAGTGTACCATTCCTTTTATTCGGTTGGGATCAATATGCCTCGAACTTCTACTGCCCAAAGTGAGCAAGGGAAAAGTATCAAGAAGAGCGAAATCCAGCCTGGGGACTTACTTTTCTTTGCAACCGGAAGAAGAAAAAAACAAGTAACCCATTCTGGAATCGTCACTGAAGCTACTAAAAGTGATGTTCGCTTTATTCATTCTTCTACTTCGCTCGGGGTGTCTGAAGATTACCTGAGCAATCCGTATTGGTCGAAAGTGTTTTTGTTTGCCCGGAAGGTATTGGATTGAGTTCAGGGATGAGTTTGGAGGCATGGTAAGTTTTCGCTTTGCAAAAAATCAGAATATGAGGTATTATTTTCCAAATATCCTTTGGTATTAGGCTTTTCTGCTTAATTTTGCGGTCGAATTAAAAAAGCACATCCTTTTACATTTCTATTATCAAATGGCAAATATTGGAAAGATAACTCAAGTAATCGGGCCCGTAGTGGACGTTTCCTTCGAAGGCAGTAAACTACCTAACATCCTTGACGCAGTGGAAGTAACCAAAGAAAACGGTCAAGTGGTCGTAATGGAGGTTCAGCAACACCTTGGAGAAGACAGAGTAAGAACTATCGCGATGGACTCTTCCGAAGGAATGGTTCGAGGCATGGAAGTACGAGATTTGGGTCAACCGATTTCTGTTCCTACCGGCGATGCTATCAAAGGACGTCTTTTCAATGTGGTCGGTGAAGCTATCGATGGCCTTCCTCAAGTTCCTGCTGGAAAGCGTCTTCCAATTCACAGATCTGCTCCTAGATTTGAGGATCTTTCGACATCCACGGAAATACTGTTCACAGGAATCAAGGTAATTGATTTGATCGAGCCTTATGCTAAGGGTGGAAAGATTGGATTATTTGGTGGTGCAGGTGTAGGCAAGACTGTATTGATTCAGGAATTGATTAACAACATCGCAAAAGCATATGCAGGTTTATCTGTATTTGCCGGTGTAGGTGAAAGAACCCGTGAGGGAAATGACTTGCTTCGTGAGATGATTGAGTCAGGAATTGTGACTTACGGGGATGAATTCGTTCACAGTCTGGAGACAGAAGGTGGATGGGATCTTTCCAAAGTAGATTTGAAAAAATTAGAAGACTCTAAAGCAACCTTCGTGTTTGGTCAGATGAATGAGCCTCCTGGGGCACGTGCACGAGTAGCCTTGACTGGTTTGACTTTAGCAGAATATTATAGAGATGGAGATGGCGAAGAAGCTGGAAAAGATATTCTTTTCTTCATTGACAACATTTTCCGATTTACTCAAGCAGGTTCTGAAGTATCCGCACTTTTGGGTCGTATGCCATCAGCGGTAGGATACCAGCCAACTTTGGCAACTGAAATGGGTACCATGCAAGAGCGAATCACTTCCACAAAGAATGGTTCAATCACATCAGTTCAGGCCGTTTACGTTCCTGCTGATGACTTGACTGACCCAGCTCCAGCGACGACTTTTGCGCACTTGGATGCAACTACAGTACTTTCTAGAAAAATTGCCGAGCTTGGAATTTATCCAGCGGTGGATCCTTTGGATTCTACTTCCAGAATTCTTTCTCCGGACATTCTTGGGGAAGAGCATTATGGTTGTGCGCAGCGAGTGAAAGAGATTCTTCAGCGATACAAAGAATTGCAGGATATCATTGCGATCTTGGGTATGGAGGAGCTTTCTGAGGAAGACAAGCAAGTCGTGCACAGAGCAAGACGTGTACAGCGTTTCTTGTCTCAGCCGTTCTTCGTAGCAGAGCAGTTCACAGGCTTAAAAGGTGTCTTGGTAGATATCAAGGATACGATCAAAGGATTCACTATGATTATGGATGGAGAGTTAGATCACCTTCCTGAGGCAGCGTTCAACTTGGTCGGTAGCATCGAAGATGCGATCGCTAAGGGAGAGAAAATGTTGGCTGAAGTAAGATAATAAGAAATAGAGCGTCGGTTGAGGCAACTTAATCATTCACTTTTATATAAATATTGATCAGATGCAATTAGAAATCGTCACACCGGACAAGAAAGTATTTCAGGGTGAAGTGAGTGAAGCGAGTTTCCCAGGAGCTGGTGGAGCATTTCAGGTTTTGACTAATCACGCACCTTTGGTTTCTACACTTGCAAAAGGAGTAGTTTCTTTTACCACTGCCGAAGGCAAGCAATCTATGATTGTGGATGGAGGAGTAGTGGAAGTAAAAGACAATGTAATTGTATTGTTGGCTGAGAAAGTAGTAGGCTAATCCTAGAAAAATAAATTCAAAAAAAAGTCCAACTCGAGAGAGTTGGACTTTTTTAGTTATTTGTATTTAACCATTTGGAATAACTTCCAGAATAAGTATTGATTTGAAAGAAAATTACCTACTTTTGCATCCGAAAGGGGGTGAACACTATGATCATTGTAAACGTAAAAGAGAACGAATCAATCGAAAAAGCGCTAAAGCGTTTTAAGAAGAAATTTGATAAGACTGGAGCTGTCAGAGAATTGAGAGCAAGACAAGCTTTTATAAAACCTTCTATTGTAAGAAGAGCACAAGTTATCAAGGCAGCATATAAGCAGAAACTTCAGAATGAAGCAAACGGCTAATCAGTCTTGATTATAAAATATCTAAAGCAGCACTCCAGAAGTGCTGCTTTTTTTTTGCTCAAAAGGTGAGAAAATTCACTTTTCCTTCTCCAATATTCCACTAACTTGATGCTCAATCCTGAACAATGATCGATTCATTCATCAACTATTTGGAATACGAGAAGAAAGCTAGTCCCCATACTGTGACAGCTTACAGACATGATTTGGAACAGTTTCAGGAATTTGTGGTGCTTTCTTTCGAGAAAGATTCAATTTCTGAAGCTGATCACACTGAGATTAGAGCTTGGGTGATAGACTTGGTGGAGGAAGGTCTCAGTAGTACTACCGTCAATCGAAAAATGGCAACGCTACGATCTTTTTATAAATTTTTGCTCCGCTCCAGGCTGATTAAAAAGGATCCTACCTATAAGTTAAAATCTCTTAAAAACCCTAAAAGACTTCCTGAATTTGTACAAGAATCGACCATTGATTCCGTTCTGGAAGAAGCGGTATACGAAGCAACTTTTGAAGGGCAATGTGACAAAATGATTATGGAGTTTTTATACCAGACTGGAGTTAGACTATCCGAACTGATCGGATTGAAATGGTCTGACATTAATCTTATAGAAGGATCGGTCCGGGTGCTAGGAAAGCGAAAAAAAGAACGAATAATCCCTATTACATCTGCACTAAAACGGAATATCATGTCCTATCAAAAAGTATTTGAGGAAAGATTTTCAAATGGCCGACAAAGTGACTATTTTATTGTGACTAATCAAGGAAAGCAAAGTTACCCTATGCTGATTTATCGTACCGTTAGGCATTATTTAGATCTTTTTGCGCAAACTTCCAGTAGGAGTCCGCACATTTTAAGACATACATTTGCCACCCATTTATTAAACAAAGGGGCTGAACTCAATGCCGTTAAAGATTTGCTTGGTCATGCAAATTTGGCAGCCACACAAGTCTATACCCATAATTCACTAGAAAAACTTAAGGCAGTGTTCGAACAGGCACATCCGAAAGCGTAAATAAATTATTGTTCTATAACTAAATGCAAATCAATATGAAACTGCAGATGCACTCCATTCATTTCGACGCAGATCGAAAACTGATCGATTTTATCCAGAAAAAAGCTGATAAACTGGACACCTTTTACGATCAAATCATTGACGGAGAAGTTTTTATGAGACTTGATAAAAATGATAATATGGCTAATAAAATTGTAGAGATTAAGCTTAATGTCCCAGGAAAGCAATTCTTTGCCAAGAATCAGTCTGACTCCTTTGAAGCAGCTGCAGACGAAGCAGTGGAAGGCCTAAGAAGGCAGATAAAGAAGTATAAAGAAAAATTAGTGCTTGCTAGGCAATAACTTTCTTTTCATTTTTCGTATAAACCCTCAGGAAACTGAGGGTTTTATTTTTTAGCTGACTTTTATATGAAAGACACGGACTACTATTCCAGACTATTTTGGGGAGTTGCTCTTTTAACTTCTGCGGCCAAAGTAATTTTTACGCTTAGGCCTGAGATTAATCTGTTTACTGAAGAGGCCCAATATTGGCTTTGGTCTCAAAATCTTGATTGGCATTATTACTCCAAACCGCCTCTAATTGCTGCTTTTAATAAAATAAGCACGTCTATTTTTGGCATCACAGAGATAGGGGTCAGAATAAATGCAATACTTCTAGGTCTCGGGACTTCTTGGATTGTATTCTTATTTAGTGATTACCTGTATAAAAGTAAAAAAATAGCGTTCTGGGCAGCAATTTTTGTGATGTGTATGCCCTTTTGGATCTTATTCTCAACTTTTCATTTGACGGATTCCGAGTTATTATTTTTCTGGATACTAAGCCTTTATTGGCTGTATAGAGGATTGAAGGAGCAAAAACTGGCTTGGTGGATCTTGGCAGGTTTAGCTTCAGGTATTGGCTTAATGGCCAAAAGTATAATGATAGTCATTGGCCCGATGGTTCTAGTTTATTTGCTCTGCACTCGCCAATGGAAGAAAAATCAATACTCATTTTTCCTTTTCTTGCTGTTGAGTGCTATTGGCTTCCTACCAAGTTTTATCTGGAATTGGCAAAATGATTTTAATACCTATCGCCATTTGGCTGGCTTGGGTGGAGTCTCAGGCTCAGAGGATGGGTTTCAGTTCCTTGAATGGTTCGCTAGAGTAGGTGAGTATCTTGTAGGTCAGTTGGCAATGATATCTGTTTTTTTTCTCCCGATTTTTTTCTATTCCGTCAAAAGTTTGAAGTCGTCTATAGATTCAAAAACAATCTTCATTCTTTTGCCAGTTTTTTTCTCTTGGCTTGGGTTTGGGTTACTGACAATTTTCACTGATGTAGAGGCTAATTGGCCAGCTTTTGCCTATGTGACTTTACCGATCTTCATGAGTAAATGGATCTCTGAACAATCATTTAACTGGGAGAAGGTAAGAAACGTAGGAATTGCATTTAGCCTCAGTATTCCTCTAATTTTAGTTCTTCCTGGGGTTTTCCCCCTAAAAAATCTTGAGCTAATAAAAAGTATCGAGCGTACTTCATTTAAAAGACTTGCTGGTTACTTGGACTTGGGTAAAAGAATTGACTTCCTGGAAGATAGCCTAGCTATTGAACAGCCGATTATATTTTCAGAAACTTATCATATGGCCTCAGAGCTTGCGTTTTATCTCGAAGATCATCCTCAAACATATACCATCAATGTAGGCGCTCGGAAGAATCAATTTGATCTCTGGGAGGGAATAGAGAAATATAAATGTGTGCCCAGAAAAGCAATTTTTGTTAGTTGGAATTTAGATTCTCCAGAAGAGGTTACGTATTTTGAGCAATTGCTTTACGAAGAAAACTTCCAAGTGGAATTTAGAGGCGATTCTCTGAGAACAGCCAAAATCCGAGTTTTTGAAAATCTCTTGGAATACAAGCCTGTCCGTTCAGATGCTTTTTGAATTATTTTTTCTCCAGCCAAAAATAGATTTTGCCGTTTTGTAATAGCAAACTTTCAAATTCAGGACTTCCCGCGGCCAAGAGTAAATCTGGAATCGCTTTAGAGTTCCAATTCACCGTTGTGGTAATGATTTGGTATTGAGAAGTGTCTACTTTTTGTAGGAGCTTATCCTCAATAATCAAGTTTGAAAATAGATTTAATCGTTCTTCCCAGCCTTCCCTTGGTAGATCAATTAAATCATAATTCGGGCCAAGCCCTATTCTGATTTTACTGCTTACATGGAGATTACCGACAAAACCAATCTGTTGACTTTTTAGGATCTGATTTTCAGTTACGAATTTATGAATTTGCTGTCCTTGATCAGGAAGGGAAATCCTGAAAGTAGCTGTAGAAACAAAATAGAAAAGAAGTAAAATGCTATAAGAAATAGCTTTTGGAAGTTTTTCACTCAAGAAAAATAGTTTGATCAAATAGACTAGAACCAAAAATCCAAAAGAAATTTGAACCCAAATCCAGAATTCAAAAGTCGTTTTGAAATTTAGCCACAAGCTGAATAGAACAACATTGAAATTTAAAATCAGTAGAACTGCTAAAGCGATTTTCAAGCCATTTTTCCGAATTTCAAATTTAGCTTCAATCAAAAACCACCCGATCCAGACGGCAATAACTGGTGCTACAGGAAGCAGATATCGCTCGTAAAATTTACTCGTCAGCGCACCCATTCCCAAAATCGCCAAAGTCCATACTACTGCAAAAATGAAAAAGGCCGGATTTTCGCCCCAAAGCTTTTGAAGCGTCTCTTTGCTTTTCTTCAAGCCAAAGAATACCCATGGGAGAAACATTACATTCAGTAGTAGGAATGCTAAAAGTCCATTTTGTAGGATCAGAAGAAATCTGGAAGTGACCCGTGTGCCCACTTGATCATGCAGAAAGCCATCTAGAAATGATGGGCCATGAATTTTCCACATGGCGCCAAACCAAAAAAGGCTAATAAAAATGCCTGTAAGAATTGCAGGATAATAGAGAATTGTTTTCCAATGGATTCGATTCCATGGATTCATAAGTAAAACTCCAAATCCCAAAGCGCCAAGTGCTGCGGCCGGAAGCCCTTTGACTTCAAATGCCAAAGCCAAACTTATATAAAGTATCCAGAGATACTTTTTTGGGGCTTCATTGCCAAAACGAATCAGGCCCGCAAAACCCACGGCGCTTGCAGTCATCGTCAATACTAGTAGAACATCAGGAATGGAGCGGGTTGCCGAAAATATCAATACTGGATTGGCAGCCATAATCAAGGCTGAAATTCCGGCAATTCGACGATCAGCAAAAAGCGTTTTGGAAAGCAAATAAGTAAGCCCTACAGTTGCGGCACCGGCAATAAGAAAGAAAAGACGCGAAGCAAAAGGCGTAACCCCAAAAAGTTTGAATCCTGCTAAAACAGCCCAATAAGTTAAAATAGGTTTTTTAAATCGTAGCTCTCCACTCCCTAGATAAGTGGTAAGATAATCACCGTTTTGAAGCATTTTCACCGCTGCATCGGTGTAGTACATTTCGTCCGGATAGTGCATATGAAAACTCAATGCAAAGGGCCCTACCAATACTGTAAATACAGCCATGACTACCCAAGGGTTGATTCCGTATGCTTTTTGAGACATGCGGCAAAGATAAGGCGAAAGGGATAAGAGTCCCCAAATTTTATTCTGCTTGTGGGTAAGTTCATCGCTAATTTTGCCGCAGGGAGTAAAAAGCCGTATTTTTAACCAAATTTTAGCACATGGGCAAGCCACTATTATCAGTTGTGATTACCGTTTACAACGAGGAAGACAATATTAAACCTCTTTTAGATCAAACCTACGTCGCCTTAGCCGCGATCGATTATGAGGTGATTTTGATCGAGGATGGGTCTACTGACGGAACTGTACGTGAAGTGAAAAAGCATGCGAATAAGCGCACCAAGCTCATTATTTTTAATCGTAACTATGGACAGACCACAGCATTGGCTGCGGGAATAGATATGGCTACAGGAACTTTTATCGCGACCATGGATGGAGACCTGCAGAATGATCCCACGGATCTGCCGATGATGCTGAATAAAGCGATTGATGAAGATTGGGATGTGGTAGCAGGTCGTCGTGCAGATCGGAAAGATGGTTTTGTGCTAAGAAAAATTCCTAGCAAAATCGCAAACTGGGTGATCCGAAATACCACAAAGGTTTACCTGAATGATTACGGCTGTACACTAAGGGTGTACAAAGCTGAAATTGCCCAAGGAATGGGGCTCTATGGTGAATTACACCGTTTCATTCCGGTATTGGCCAAGCAGCAAGGAGCTCGAATGACAGAAGTGGATGTAAAGCATCATCCACGAATTCATGGCGAATCGAAATATGGTCTAAGCCGGACTTTCAAAGTTATGTCCGACTTGATCCTAATGCTCTTTTTCCAAAAGTATTTCCAGCGACCTATACACTTATTTGGTGGAATAGGAATCATGGCGTTTTTTATTGGTGTTTTAATCAATTTTTACTTGCTGATCCTAAAGGTTTTGGGAGAAGATATCTGGGGTCGCCCAATTATGATTTTGGGATTTATTTTGGTTATAGGAGGAATTCAGTTTATCACCACAGGAATCATTGCGGAGATTATCGTGCGAACTTACTTCGAATCTCAGAATAAGAAGACCTACACCGTGAAGGCGGTGTTTGTGGGAGAGCAAGTGGCAGTGGATAGTCAGCTGACTATGACAGAAAAGGATCCCTTGTGAGATTTTAGGAAAAGTATCTGAAGCGTGATTTGATTTGATAACAAGTACATAGTAACCCTTTATTTAGTGGCTGGATTAAACCGAAATTTTTCCAAAGGATTGAAGACAGCTGCCAAGCTAGGATTGACAGGCTTTGCGCTATTCTTTGTTTTTAGGAAGATTGATACCGAACAGCTATTGGAAATAGTCAAAACCATTCAATGGTATTGGATGATTCCGGCGGTTTTACTTTTTGTGGTTAGTAAAGTTTTTACCGCTTTTCGCCTCAATCAATATTTTAAAAATATCGGCTTGTATATCTCCGAAAAGCTCAATCTCAAGCTTTACCTCATCGGGATGTTTTACAATCTTTTTCTCCCGGGGGGAATCGGCGGAGACGGCTATAAAGTATTTCTTTTGAATAAGCATTTTAAAACTCCGGTTAAAAAGCTGATCCAATCAGCACTTTTGGATCGCCTTGGAGGTTTAGTGGCTATTTTATTTTTGCTTTTCGGACTTTTTCTTTTGGTGGATATTCAGATTGATTTCTCGGAAACTGAAATTTGGAATGGCTTGATGATCGCAGGATTGATCTTGACAATTCCTGGATTTTGGTTGGCTCAAAAACTTCTGTTTGCTGATTTTCTGCCCTCCTTTTGGTCGGCAAATGGCTGGTCGATGGCAGGACAGCTTTTCCAGTTGGTCTGCGCTTGGTTTATTTTGCGGAGCCTTGGGATTACTGAAAATATCCTAGCCTATCAATTGGTTTTTTTACTTTCCTCTATCGTAGCGGTTTTGCCGCTGACAATTGGTGGAGTGGGAGCGCGGGAATTGGTTTTTGTCTATGCGCATACATATGCAGGGATCGAGGAAACTGCCGCAGTGGCATTCAGCTTGATTTTTTTCTTGATTTCAGCAGGGGTTTCCTTGGCGGGGGCTTTTGTAAGGGTTGAGTTGAGTGGTGAAGGGAAGCACTTTAACTTGAACAGTAAACTTGATTCCTTATTTTTGCCCAAATCTAAATTCTGATCATGACCCGAGCCGAGCTTTTCTACCAAATCCAGCAAAAATCTTCCTTTCTCTGCGTAGGCTTAGATCCTGATTTGGCAAAAATCCCGAAGCATCTTCTCTCAGAGCCGGATCCGATTTTTAGCTTTTGTAGGGCAATTGTAGAAGAGACAGCAGATTTCGCCGTAGCCTATAAGCCCAACATTGCTTTTTTTGAAGCGCTTGGTCCAAAAGGATGGGAAAGTTTGCAGAAAGTCTTGGAAATTATTCCAAAGGATATTTTCACCATTGCTGATGCCAAGCGGGGCGATATCGGGAATACTTCAAAGCTTTATGCAAAGGCATTTTTTGAAACCATGAATTTTGATTCGATCACGGTGGCACCTTATATGGGCGCAGACTCGGTTTCTCCATTTTTGGAGTTTCAGAATAAATGGGTGGTTCTCCTCGCCTTGACTTCGAATGTGGGTTCAGCTGATTTTCAACTGATTTCTGACGCTCATGGAAAGCCGCTTTACCAATCGGTTTTAGAAAAAAGTCAGGAATGGGGAAGCCCGGAAAACCTGATGTATGTGGTAGGCGCTACCCGGGGCGAATTGATTGGCGAAGTGCGAAAAATCGCTCCAGAACATTTCTTCTTGGTACCGGGTGTCGGAGCACAGGGTGGAAGTCTTTCTGAAGTCGCGAAATACGGAATGAACTCGGCGTGCGGGCTTTTGGTCAACTCTAGTCGTGGAATTATCTATGCTTCGGCAGGAAAAGACTTTGCACAAGCTGCGCGAATTGAAGCTCAAAAGCTACAGGAGGAGATGAAGAGTCTTTTGGAAAAGTATTTAGGCGACCTTTGAGGTTTCTTCAACTTAGAA
Source organism: Algoriphagus sp. (assembly GCA_017858365.1). Lineage (GTDB taxonomy): Bacteria > Bacteroidota > Bacteroidia > Cytophagales > Cyclobacteriaceae > Algoriphagus. Next base: position 10,344 of record JAFMBQ010000059.1, read on the forward strand.
GGTTTTGTAGATGATTGGAAAATGATTTTTCAGCAGTCCGCATTCTTTCATTTAATCTAATTCACTTTGAAGTGAAGCCCTCCGGTAGAAATTGAAGGGTAAAGCGCCAAATTCAAGCCTAATTCTAATATTCAGGAGTTTTTGAGTGGATTCTTGTAGTAATAGAGATTTGCTTAGTTTGGTATTTACTTACCCAACCGTTCATATTTTTTTAAATGTTAACTAATTCTTTTATATTCCATAAACTTTTAGTCTACAATTGCTTATGGTGTTTAGAGAGGATTTTTTACAACTCGTCTGGAAGTATCAATACTTCGACAAAAAGGAGCTTCGTGGAACAAATGGCGAGGCCATTCGGATCATGCAGGTGGGATTTCACAACCTCAGTGAAGGTCCTGATTTCAGGGATTCGGTAGTTGAAATCGATGGGATTACCTTCCATGGCCATTTGGAGGTGCATCGATTGGCCTCTGACTGGAAGCAGCATGCCCATGGAGGTGATCCGGCCTACAATTCAGTAGTCCTGCATGTGGTTTGGGAAAATGATCAGGTAGTCTATCGAAATGATGGTACGCCGATGCCTACCTTAGAATTAAAGGGGAAGATTTTTCTTGAAATTTGGAGGAATTATGAGCGAATGTTGGATTATAAAGCTGATTTGCCCTGTGCTCATGGAGTGAAAGATGTTCCAGAAATTATTCGATTTTCTACCTTGGAAAAAGCTTTGGTGGAGCGATTGCAGGAAAAATCAGAATTGATTCTTCAGATCTTGGACCAGACAAAAGGAGATTGGGAAGAAACTGCCTATCGTTGGCTTTTTAGCGCTTTTGGTTTTAAGACAAATTCCCAGCCCATGCTAGAACTGGCAGAGCGAATTCCATATAAAATACTCCTCAAGCATCGCAATCACCCCACGGTGTTGGAAGCGATGCTGTTTGGACAGGCTGGTTTATTGCCTGAGCATTCAGATGAACCCTATGTGCAATTTCTGATTCGGGAATATGAGTTTTATCAAAAAAAGTATAGTTGGAAAGATTCCATGAAACGGCAACATTGGACCTTTATGGGAGTCCGTCCGACTAATTTCCCGAGTCTTAGAATTGCCCAACTCGTGGGAATTCTAGCTCAAGCACCAAGCTTGTTACAAGCAGTGATGGAAGATTCGAGAGATTTTTCAGCTTTCAGGAAATTACTTCAAATAAGTCCTGGAGACTATTGGAAGCATCATTATAGCTTTGGCAAGCCCAGTGAGAAAGCTGCTTCAAAAGGTGTTTCCAGTACAGTTGTGCAGCTTTTGATTATCAATTTTGTGATCCCACTTTGGTTTGCCTACGGGCGATTTTTTCAACAGCCAGACTGGCAGGAGCGTTGTTTTGACTTGCTGCAAGAGCTCTCTCCGGAATCAAATTTTATCATCCGGAAGTTTGAGTCTACAGGTTGGAAAGCTGAAAATGGCTTTGATTCTCAAGGGATGATCGGGCAGTTTAAGAATTACTGCCAACCTAAAAAATGTCTGCAATGTAAAATTGCACAGAGCCTAATCAAGTCGGACTCCAAGACCACTATTGGCTAAGCCCGTTAAAAGCCGTATTTTTGCCCCTCGAATCAAATAGAACTATGGAAAAACCAGTAATTATCTTCGGCGCTAAAGGAATTGCACATCCCGCATTAGAGATCTTTAATAGCAATAATGTGGTTGTGTATGGGTTTTTGGAGGAAGATGAGAAACTTCACGGGACTGAGATTAACACGGTTACTGTATTGGGGAATACCGAGGATGACGGTTTCCTTAAGTTGATTGGTCAGAAAGCAGAAGCATTCGTAGCGGTAGATGATACCAAATACCGCAGATTTTTGGTGGAAATGCTTCAGGAGCGCCGAAAGGTGCAGCCCGTAAATGCGATTCACCAGACTGCCTATATTTCAACAGATGCAGTAATTGGCCATGGAAACTTTATCAATGCTAAGGTTAATGTTGGTACCGCTGCTACAATAGGAAGTCATTGTATTTTACATTCTGGTGCCATTATTGATCATCAGGCCATACTTGGAGATTTTGTTCAGGTGGGTGCGGGATCAGTAATTAATGCGGAGGTGACTATTGAAGAGGGCGCTTTCATCGGGAGTGGAGTAACCATTATTTCTGGGGTTACAATCGGGAAAAATGCCCGGGTAGGAGCTGGATCTGTGGTGATTTCCACAGTGGGCAATGGCGAGACGGTATTTGGAAATCCTGCTGCCAAGGTGAAATAAAAATCAAGATTGACGATTTTGGACAATCGGAATCAGCCATTGAGCTAGATTTTTCGAAAAAATAAATCTGATATCTCGTATCATAAATCTCAAATTCTAAAAACACCCTGCCGAAACAGGGCTCAGGTTATGGAAAAAAAAGACTATCAAATCCTACTTTATTATTGCTACGCTAAGATTGATAACCCGGAGGAATATCGGGAAGAACATCACCTTTTTTGCGTAGAAAATAACATGCGAGGGCGAATCATTATTTCTGATGAGGGCCTAAATGGAACAGTTTCAGGACTAATTGAGGATTGTAAAAAATACATGGATTATATCCATGCCGATCCCCGATTTGCGAAGACAGAATTCAAAATTGACGGTTTCGATGCTCATGCTTTCACCAAAATTCATGTGCGATATAAGCCGGAAATTGTTCATTCAGCTCTTCGTCATTTGGACCCTAATGTGAAAACTGGAAAGCATCTTGAGCCTGAGGAATTCAAGAAGTTGAAAGATCAGGAAGATGTCGTGATTCTGGATGTACGCTCTAATTATGAGCACGAGCTTGGACATTTCAAAAATGCGGTCACACTCGATATTGATAATTTTAGAGATTTTCCAGACAAAGTAAAATTCCTTGAATACCTCAAAAATAAAAAAGTAATAACCTATTGTACTGGAGGTATCAAATGCGAAAAAGCTTCTGCATTTCTATTAGAGCAAGGTTTTGAAGACGTGTATCAATTGCATGGCGGAATTATCAAATACGGTATGGAGGCAGGAGGGGAAGATTTTGAAGGCAAATGCTATGTCTTTGATAACCGAATTGCGGTGGAGGTAAATACGGTGAACCCAACTGTGATTTCCACTTGTCATGTCTGCGGAACCCATTCGGACAGGATGGTCAATTGCTCCAATTCAACTTGCAACGCTCACTTGGCAATCTGCGAGGAATGTGGTTGGAAAATGGAAGGGGCTTGCTCAGAAGCCTGTAAGGAAAATCCAGAAAAGCGGGCTTATGATGGTACTGGTTACTATCAGAAAAATACCAATGGATACAATCCCTACAAAGCCCTTCATCGTAAAAAAGATAAATCAGAAATTCTAAATCAGTAGCTCGTGCATCATATTATTCCTGAAACAGAACTTATTCTCAATTCGGATGGATCGGTTTATCATTTGCATTTGAGGCCAGAACATCTGGCTTCAACTATTTTTACGGTAGGAGATCCAGATCGCGTGCCTTTAGTTTCTAGACTTTTTGATTCTATTGAATTTAGGACTGCCAAGCGAGAATTTGTAACTCATACTGGATTTGTAGGCAAAAAAAGAGTTACCGTCATGAGTACTGGAATGGGTACAGATAATATCGAAATTCTGATGACTGAGCTGGATGCTTTGGTGAATATAGATTTGTCAACCCGCCAAGAGAAACAGACAAAAACAAGCCTTCAAGTGATCCGTTTAGGTACCTCAGGGGCTTTGCAAGCAGATATTCCGGTAGGATCACTGCTCGCATCCAAGAAAGCGATTGGCTTAGACAGCTTATTCCAATTTTATCCGGATTTATTGGGCGATCAGACTTTTGCTTCTGAAGTCCAAGCGATTTTGGGCTTAGCATTACGGCCTTATGAGGCA
>JAFMBQ010000574.1 GCA_017858365.1 Algoriphagus sp.
CTTCATCGCGGGTAAACTCAAATTCGACTACCCACTATATTCCACCTAGAGCCTAAATTTTTCTAAAAAATCAAGGTTAGTACTTCTTAAATTTTTCAAAAAACCATGTGAAGTGAATTTCAAAAAACTAGCATGAGGCATTTCCTTTCCATTGATTTCTAGCATTTCCCAAATCAAATGAATATGGTTAGGCATAATGACAAATCCATAAACTTTGATTAATCCCTTTTTTGCCAAAAATGAAAGACTAGAAAGGATAATTTCTGAATGAATTTTATCCTTCAATAGTGGAAGCCATTGATTAATAGTTGCAGTGAAAAAGTAAATTTTGCCCAATTCCATACTTTTTAAGCCAAATAATTGTAACGTGAGTGAAGACACTCACGTAGGCGGAAAATATTCGCTCTTTTTTTATTTCCCCTTCGGTAAAAAAATCTCAGCCATCATACATCTCGCAGAACCTCCACCGAGTTTTTCGATTGTTGGAATGTTCGGACTAATGATCGTGGTATATTTTTCAATCAATTGAATCTGGCCAATATTCAGCGAATCTAATGCGGTCTGAGACATTACGGTGAACTTTTCTCCGCCATCATTACTGACCTCAAGCATATTTCCGGCAAAATTAAACTTCTGCTTGGCTAGGATGGGTACGATCTTTTTTCCTGAGTCGGTGAGTTTCTTTTGAACTCGTAGTTTTTCACTGGCCTTCGGAATACTATCCAGACAAATTACTGCCAGATCGGTTCCCACGTGCATCATTACATTGGTGTGGTAAATAGGTGAAACTTGTCCATCGATCTCTTGTACCGCATTAAACCCTACCACCTCATAGCCTAAAAGTTTACCCACATAATCCAAAGGAAGTTTATGCGTTCGCTCAGAGTATCCTGCATAAATCAACTTCGACTTATGATCCATCACCATACTGCCAGTTCCCTCAAGAAATTGCGCGTCTTTTTCAAAAAAACTTAAATCGACAATCTCTCCGACTTTGAAATTGAGTCGCATCAATTCCTCAATCAAATCCTTTCTCCGCTCCAACCGTCGATTAGGAGAAAACATAGGATATAAGATCAACTTCCCATCAGCGTGGGTGCTAAACCAGTTATTGGGGAACACTGCGTCAGTTTTTATAGGATCCTCAGTATCCTCAATCACGATCACATTCACTCCTTGATCTCTCAAAAGGGCTACAAAACCATCAAATTCGGTTCTTGCTAATTCCCGAATCACACTGGCTTTTCGCTCATCTTTTTGTTGGTAAAAATTACTCTCGGCAGTTTCTGGATTAAACCCAAAATTAGCCGGTCTAACCATCAAAATATGTGGACTGGTTTGTTGATTAGTTTCTGGCTTCATAGCGATAAAGGGTTGGGTTGATATCAAATCGCTTCTCGCTAATGGTGTAATAAGCTTTCCCGTCAGGCTGAAAGCCAATCGCTTCGCCTTGTGGTTCTGGGCTATAGATTAGCATTAGAGGTTCTCTGGAAAGTGCCTGTTCAATGGATTCTCCAGGTTTCCGAGTCCAATAGTAGATATTCAGATAGCTTTTGATCAAAATCTGATTCCCATCTGCAGAGATATCTCCTGCTACCGAACTGGTAAAATTAAGCTCGCCTACTTTTTCCAATTCAGCTTCCTTTTGATCAAATCGAGCTGCCGGTAGGCAATAGATATTGTTTTTTTTATCCCGCTTGGAGATGATGTAAATGTCGCCTGAAATCGGATCAACCATCAGCGTCTCCGCATCCCGAGCGCCCCCGGGATAGGTCAACTTGATTTTTTCGGGCTTCTCTTCAGATTCTGGTGTCAACTTAGTCGGCTCAGGAATCCGATAGATGAACACTTCGTCATGAACGGCAGCATTGTCACCGATCTCACCGATGTAGATGTAAGATTTGCCATCTGGTCCAGGACCCACGGCAATATCTTCCCAATCTCTGTTCTCCACTTTATCAAGTTTGATCTCCCCCAATTCTTCCCCATCGGAATTAAACATGTAAACCGAAGATTTGCCTCCGCTGTCCGTATGGCCGTAAAAGACCCCCGCATGAACTCGGCTAAACGCAATACCGCTTAACTCTTCAAACTTATCTGCCTTGATTTCTTTGATCATTTTAGGACCTAAAAAGGTAGAGTCAAAGTCTTGAGCTATTAATGAATTGTAAGCGAGAAAAAGAAATAGGGTTGTTATAATTCGCATTTAAGAGGCTTTAAGCTTGAAATTACGGAAAAAGCAGGAAATGAATCGATAATTAACCTATTCGGCTTATTTTTAAAGACTAATTCTGAATAATTGGATCCGCTATTAAAGAAAATGACTTGGAAAGAAGGCCTGAATATTCGGGTCTGGAATTCACCCGAAGAGTTTGACGCTACCCTTCATTCTTGGAAGGAAAAAAGACTACTTGACACTAGTCGAAAGCCAGATTTTCTACTGGGTTTTGTGAAAAATGAAGCCGAACTCATCGAAGTTTTCGGAAAAATGCTAGTATTTCTTTCTGAGGACCAGCAAGTCTGGATTGCCTATCCCAAGAAGAGGAGCAAAAAATACAAAGCCACAATCAATCGAGATTCAGGTTGGGGAGAATTAGGGTCCCATGATTTCGAAGGAGTGCGGCAAATCGCTATTGATGAGGATTGGTCAGCGCTTCGTTTTCGAAAAATCAAATACATTAAAACAATGATTCGCAAATTCAGCACAAAAGATCAGTAGGCAATCTCAATATCTTGAAACTGCCTACTGCTTAATCAAATTAGACTTTGAATGGCAATTCGTAAATCCGATTACCAGTTAATTTATAGACTGCATTAGCCAAAGCTGGTATATAGGGAGGCACAGGAGGCTCTCCAACTCCAGTCGGCTTAATCGTACTTGGCGTGATGTGCACGTGAATCTTTTTCGGAGATTGAGGCATCCGTATAATTTGATACGTATCAAAATTATGCTGTTGGACTTTTCCCTCTTCAAAAGTGATGGCAGAAGTCATAGCCAAGGAAGTAGCAAATTGTGCTCCTCCTTCAAATTGGGAC
>JAFMBQ010000575.1 GCA_017858365.1 Algoriphagus sp.
CAAAAAGGCATCTGGTTTTTCACTTTCGAGTAGCGGGTCAATCTTTATAATTATTTGACCGATAGTTTCAGCTGAAGTCACTCCGGCAGCATTCAGAAAAAAATCAGGTTTGCGAATGGCTAAGTCCTCAAAAAATAGTTGATTCAATTCATAATCGTAATTCTGACCCGTATGTACCAGGATATGTTCAATCGCATCTGAACGATCCAGAGCTGCTATTACTCGTGACAAGCGTATTATCTCGGGACGCGTGCCTACGACGGTCATTACTTTGAGTTTATTCATTTGATGGAACGCTGATGACGCTGATTAAGCGGATCTACACCGATTTTATTTGTTCGTAAATACTTTTCTTGATAATTGAGGCTTTTGGCCAAAGTTTAGCAATAAGCCAACCTCAATTTCGTTTGCTTTTAAATAATTAATAATTTGGAATTCATGTTCTTCACATTAGCTTTCTGCGGCTCTCAATTCAATAATGACCTTGTTTTCTACAATGATATCAGCATAATATTCTCCGACTTGAATGTATTTAAAATATACTTTAATCGGTACTTGTTTTTGAACATTAAACCCTAGATGACTTAATTCAATCAACATTACATGTTCATAAACCCTCTCCAAAAAGCCATAGCCTAATGAACAACGGACGTTAAAATATCCATTTAAAATGCTATCTGTTATATCTTTGTGAATCATTTATTTTTGAAAATCTGTGATTATCTGCTGAATCCGTGTCATCAGCGTTCTAAACTACCTCTAACCAGGTATCTACATCATTCTCATCATAAAATTCGTTGATCCAAAAATTGGTATATAACACCTCATCCCCTATATTTTTAATATTATGAGTGTACCAGACAGGCATATCTACATAGGCCGGTTCTTCTCCATCCAGGTAAAAATCCAATACTTCATGGGTTCCTATTTTTCGCAGCTGGATTAATGCTTTTCCTTTAATGACGGCAAAGCGCTCAATTTTTCTCGTGTGATAATGATTGCCTCTCGTAATTCCTGGCAGCGTGGTGGAAAAAGAAACCTGTCCTCCTACACCCAAGCGGATCACTTCTACAAAGGAACCCCTCGGATCGGTATGCTGCTTTAGCTTCACAGGAAAATGATTTGTAAGGTCCATATAGCATCGAAAAGTATTAAATAAATTCCATTCGAACGTGTTGGCGATTGCCGGAATTTCTCCTTTTTCCTGATAACCCGTTTTAAAGTCTGTCAGCTGATTTAACAAAGTTGAAACTTTAACCTCTGAAGTAGATGACACTCGAACTTCCTCCCTACCCCCATATTCTCTGATTTCTTTCAGGAATTCGGTTATTAATTCCCCTACATAAATCAACTTTACCTCTATGTCAATATCAATTTTTGGCGTTTCATTGTGTGCTAGTTTATGACAGAAAGTTGCTACGACTGAATTGTAATTTGGAGATCCAAAGGGCCCGAAAACATTTGGAATAATCATTCCAGTAAACTTTCCTCCTGAATTTTTTGCCCAATATGCCATCAATTCACGTCCTTCTTTTTTGGATTTTGCATACAAATTATCTTTCCCTTCTTGGGTTGAAGAGGAGAATAAGACGTGAGCTTTACTCCTTGTTTTTGTTAAGGCACCGACTAACTTCTGTACCAATCCGATATTTGTATCATAGATCAATTGAGGCTCAGGGTGCCTGTTCATCGCAGCCAAATGGACCACCACATCGCATTTAGAAACAAAATTTTCTAACTCAGCTTCATTTTCAAAAAATTCTCTCCTAAAGTCAACACGAAAAAACTCTTCGGGAGACAAACCTAACGTATTGTATAAATGCGTTCCCACAAAACCTGCCTGACCTGTTATTCCTACTTTCAACATGTTGTAATTAGATTTTAAAGAATTATTATTTAGAAACCTCCGATTTATTATTTAATAATTTTCACCAAAATAATCTATTAATCTTATTAAATATTATATATTAATGAAATTAAAATTTAGATTAGGTAGTAATTGATAATACAACTTTGCCAGAGACTGCATTTAGAACTGAAGGTAATTTTAATAACAGTTTTTTTGTAGCCTCTACACCCAGCCGTTCCGTGTTATGAGAGTGGTAATCTTGTACCAAAGAAACATGTTCCTTTCCTTCCGAAAAATATTGGGCATAATTCAAGCTTCGGTTATCTGCTGGAATACGGTAAAAATTCCCCATATCATCTGCTTTTGCCATTTCCTCGCGGGTGCACAAGGTTTCGTATAATTTCTCTCCGTGACGCGTACCAATTACTTTTACCTCATTGTCAGCATTACAAATTTCTTTTAAGGCCTGTGCCAAATCACCAATAGTACCTGCCGGTGCCTTATTAACGAACAAATCTCCGGGGTTTCCATGCTCAAAAGCAAACAAAACCAATTCCACCGCTTCTTCCAAAGACATCAAAAAACGAGTCATATTAGGATCGGTAATGGTGAGAGTTTTCCCTTCCTGTATTTGTTTTAAGAAAAGCGGAATCACAGATCCTCTGGAAGCCATCACATTGCCATAGCGGGTTAGACAAACGGTGGTACCTGCCGTATTCCTGGAGGCGGCTATCGCTACCTTTTCCATAAGCGCTTTAGAAATACCCATGGCATTGATGGGGTAAGCTGCTTTATCAGTGCTTAAGCAAATTACTTTTTTGACTTTATGAGCAAATGCCGCATCAATGACATTTTGAGTTCCGAAAACATTGGTTTTTGTAGCCTCGAGGGGAAAAAACTCACAGGAAGGGACCTGCTTTAAGGCAGCTGCATGAAAGACATAATCTACACCTCGCATGGCTCTTTCTACACTAATATAATCCCGGACATCACCAATGTGAAATTTGATTTTATCATTTTTCAACTCGTTTCTCATATCATCCTGCTTTTTCTCATCTCGCGAAAAAATTCGAATCTCTCTAAAATGATCTGTATGTAAAAAACGATTCAATACCGCATTTCCGAAAGAACCCGTTCCACCGGTAATTAACAAAACCTTATCTTCAAACATTTTTAATTATTTTATA
>JAFMBQ010000060.1 GCA_017858365.1 Algoriphagus sp.
CGTGAATAAGGATTTTGTGTATGATTATGATGCTTATGTTGTAGCAGGAAATGCAAGTACCAGTGGTGGCATAACTGCTGAGGCTTATGGTGACTTTGCCTTTACACCGGACCTTGCATCTTCACAACTGGTCTTAACTATTAACCTAAATCAAGAACAACCAATCGGTGCCGGTACTCAAGTTCCTTTTTCGGCAGCTGTAGCTTATCCGAATGGCGATGTAACCCCTGATCTTATAAAAAAAGATTCAGAGCCATTTTATACATGGACTTTAAATGGAGAGCCTTATAGTGTTGGGACAAATTATGCAGACAGTTTAATCACAGCAGCATTTAATCCCGGCGATATAATCAATTGTACACTGCGAGCAATAGATCGAAATGCCTGCGGGGGTCAAGTTGAGGCCGTTGCAAGTTTCGTTATTCCTGCAAGCAACGAGATTGATTCACGTTCGACAGTTACACTTGATGTGGTAGGGGATAATTATATTTGCTTAAATCAGGTATTTGACGAATATGGAAATTCGACTTTTGAAGCAACAGCCACATTTCAGGCAAGTTCATCTCTCGTAGGTGTCAGTAGTGACTATCGCCCTATATATACTTGGTACCGGAATGGTCAACTTCTTGAAGGAGAGGATTCATCTACAGGGACTTTATTCAAACACATCAATGATAACGATGAATTTTGGTGTGAAGTAACTAGTAACCATAGTGGAACACCCGTGATGAGTAATACCATTGTTATGCATGTTAGAGAGCGGAGTTTTGGTGGTGAAATTAACGGACCATCACGCCCGTGTCCGAATTCAACTGTAACTTATCAGGTTACAGGAGCTACAAATGTCGAGAGTTATGAATGGGAGATTACCGGGGATGCATCAAATATCTCGGGTTCGGGCAATACACGCACATTTGATATTGGAACCGGAGATGTGGACATTGTTTCCAGGCCAATTGGCCCATGTGGAACGGGCGATACAGTAACTTTTAACGTGTCTCCGTCCAACCTTATCACAACACCATGTAATACTCCACCTATAGTTGTAGGCTCACACGAACCAAGGTGTATCGGAGCAAATGATACACTTACGCTGTCTGTTTCTGGAGATGCCATTAATGGTGTTGGAACAAATTGGAATAATTATGAGTGCTATCTGTGGAGTACGGGTGAGACTACCCGGTCAATTCAAATAACCAGTAATGGAACCTACTGGGTGATCCTGGATGGTTGCAAGTCAGCTCCTGTAACAATCGAATCTAGCGAACCTCAGCACCCAGAGGTAACTATTGAAATAGATGATTACTGGTATCAATATAATGCTGATCCAAGATGGTGTAGCACAGACGACCAAAGATATATGATAGCAACGGTGGAGAACTATACTGGCACTAATAATGATATCAGCTATACCTGGTATAAAAATGATCAGATTATCCCCAATCAAAACAGGTATGCCCTAAATTTTACTGAGATCAATGCACAAAGTTTCGATGAAATTAGATGTGAAATAATCCTAAATGAATCTTGTGCGATTCCAGCATTTAGTAACGCCGTAGTCCTTCCGGAGATTTTTAAAACATTATATCCTGACGTAACAGTGAGTAAGAGTACAGCTACCTCGTGTTCGGGAGAGCCCGTAGTGTTTACCGCTATACCCGTTGATGGAGGACCCAATCCGCGATATTCATGGCGTATTGATAATAATTTTTTAACTAGTGAAGCAGCTGAGCAGGAACTAGTTTTCAATAACACTAGCTCTGTTCCAGAAACTCATGCAATTCAACTTGTATTGTTGGTTGATCGTGATATTCCGTGTCTTAATAATACCATCAAAATTATTAAATTCAACCACACTGTTTATCCAAAGGTCGAGCCTTTGATCAGTATTTCCTCGGATTATACCGCAGTTTGCCCCGAAACAGCTATTGAATACAGGGCACTTGCCACGAATGGGGGCAGTAGTCCAGGCTACCAATGGTTTAAAAACGGTATTGCTGTTGGAGAAAACGATCCCGTTTTTACAGATACGGAACCTGAAGATGGCCAAATCGTAACTTGTGAACTGACAAATAACGATGATTTGGTTTGTGTTCCTGAACCTGCTTCAAGTAATAGCCTGTCTATCAAGGTTTATACGCCTTTAAGTCCGGATGTTACGCTAACTCCTTTAACCATTTGTTTGGGAGAAAGTACCAATCTCAGTGCCGGCCTGATCATAGCTCCGGAAGACTTCATCAAATCTGGTTTTGCAGGATCGTATGCCGGAAGTTCATGGATAAAGACAATCGGATGTTATGGTTCCATAAATGCAGAATTGACTCCGACTGAGGTCTCAATTTCAGCCGAACATAACAGTGATGGAAATACAAATTTTAAATGTGATACCGATTTCAGCCTTAGTATGCCTGAAGATGGCGTGGTCAGTTTCGACTGGGACTACACGATTAGAGGCTATTACACTCATGATTTGCCATACCTAGCTGTTGATGGTATTCAGCAAGAGCTACCAGGATTTGGCTACGAGGTGACTCAACAATCGATTAAGACAGGAGTTCATACAATTTCATTGAAGAAAGGGCAAGTGCTTTCATTTAGAATGAAGGCAATCACTTATTCTAACGGAAATCTAGTGAATGGTGCGACCGTCACATTCTCTAATTTAACTGTAACAACACAACCTCGTATTGATTGGTACTCTGAACCAATTGGTGGAACCCTTCTGGGAAGTACAGCTTCTGGAGAAGATCTTTCAGTAACTCCCGTTGATCTTGGAACAACTTATTATTATGCTGAAGCAGGAGGGACGGATGCATCTTGCGGACTTCGAGCTGCAATAGAGGTTACGGCTGAGTTATGCAACCAGCCTCCAGTTGCGATATGTCGAAACATCGTGATTGATGCCGATCAAAACTGTCAGGCAAGTATTACCGCACTCGATGTAGATGGTGGTTCTACCGATCCAGATGAAGATCTGTTGACTTATAGCCTTAGTAATGTAGGGCCTTTTGGAGTTGGTACTCATTCTGTCGAGCTAACTGTCTCTGACGGGACGTTATCAGATAAATGTATCGTAACAGTCACTGTAGAAGACAATGCAGTTCCCCTCGTAATTACAAGAGACATCACGGTTCAACTCGACGCAACGGGCAATATTTCTATTGTTCCTGGAGACATCGACAACGGTTCGTCTGATAACTGTGCACTCGCTACTTTCGAACTCGATATCGATAATTTCTCTGGCGCCGATATTAAAGGACTGCTGAACACAGACAACACGGTTGAAGTAATCTTAACAGTAACCGATATTCACGGCAACGTAGACAGTGCGACTGCTATGGTAACAGTTGTGGACAATATAGCTCCGGTGATTTCAGGCATTCCAACAGATATTATACAAGTGAATGACCAGAAAGAATGCAACGCAGTGGTAACCTGGATAGAGCCAGCAGCTGTAGATAATTGGTCGCTTTCCGGTGATTTAGAATGGGTCTCATCACATAAATCAGGTGACAATTTTGATGCAGGAGTCACAACAGTATCTTATACTGTAACAGATGAAGCTGGAAACTCAGATTCTTTTGAGTTTGCAATAACTGTAACAAATACAATCCCTTTAAATACAGAAGGTATTCAAACAGGTATTGATCCGATTGAGGTAAATGCTGATTTTAACTTATTAGCTGATTTTAATGATGATAATCTATCTTCTGTAGTTTGGTATTTCAGTTCAGATGGTGATTTCACGGATGGAGATGAAGCTGAGTATGAATATCAAGGAACTCATTCTGGAGGTATCGCTAGTGGTTCCTTTAATTTTGATGCTTCACAAATAGGAGTTTATACGGTTAAAGTGGTAGTCACAGATTCCTGTGGAGAAATGGCAGAAGCCAAATACAACTATGTAGTGATTTACGACCCTAGTGGTGGGTTTGTTACTGGTGCAGGCAAAATTTATTCGCCCCCTGGTGCTCTACTAGGAACACAATTGGAAGGGATCGCCAAATTTGGTTTTCAAGCTAAATATGTCCCGGGAAAACATAAGGTTAATGAACTTAAAGGCAAAACAAGTTTTCAATTTAAAAATGGCGATTTCCATCTAAAAAGTAACCTGTATGAGGAGATGTCTTTAGTGATTTCTGGAAATAAAAAAGCCACTTATAGAGGTTCTGGTACCGTAAATGGTTCTGGTAGCTATAAATTTATGGTAACAGTTATTGATGGTGATGCAATCGGCGGTGATGGAGATGACAAATTCAGAATTAAAATCTGGGCTGATGGCTCTTCAAGTGACTTAGTATATGACAACGAATTTAACGTGCCTGAAAATGCAGAGCCTAATACAATTGTACGTGTTGGCTCCATAGTAATTTATAAGCCTAAGGGGAAAGACGACAAGGATAAGAATGACGACAAGCCTAAGGGGAAAGACGACAAGGATAAGGATGACGACAAGCCCAAGGGGAAAGACGATAAGGATAAGGATGACGACAAGCCCAAGGGGAAAGACGACAAGGATAAGGATGACGATAAGCCCAAGGGGAAAGACGACAAGGACAAGGATGACGACAAGCCCAAGGGGAATAATGGTAAACCTGAAAAGAATAGAATTATAGAGAAGGAATCTTTGGGAAAAGCCATTCCGATAACTATGCAGGAAATAGAACCGGAATTCCTAAAAACCCTTATAGTTTATCCTAATCCTGTGATTTTAGCTTCTACAGTTAGGTTTAGTTTAAATGAAGATGCCCATGTGGACCTTCGATTGTACGATTATACTGGAAGATTGATAGAGACTTTGTACAATGGCGAGGTTAAAGCTCATCAAAGCTACGATGTGGTTTTCCAACGAAAACTTATGGTTAGCGGGGTTTATATTGTAAAATTAACCTCAGGGAAAGGTCGGTCCTATGACAAAACATTTATAGTTGAGTAGTTGACTAGTCACGCAAAAAGCAGAACCCTGTAATCATTTTGATCACAGGGTTTTGTTTTTTTGGGGTGTAAGATTAGCCGTTTTTTTAAGAGGACTATTTTTTTCAAAATTTAATAGATTCAAAATCCCACTTCCAATAATTCAAGATAATTCTCCTTTTTTAGTTACTAACCTGACAAATCACATTTTATAATGATGACGGAATAAATTTTTCAGCCCAGTCGAAACTGAGAATCAGAAGTTGATTAGTGCGGTAGGAAAGTCAGTTTGGGGAGGCTCAAAATATCCTTATTATCTAATTTTTCCAAAGTCCCAAGGCTTACAGGTCTTGTCCTTATATAAGGTCAACCCTTCAGGACTTACAGCCTTGTTTAGGGGTCCAGAATGAATCCTTGTGAAAGACGCTTCTCATTTCGATGTGGATAGCGTCTGAACCAAAGCCATTGGTTTTCCAAAAAAAAGAATTCTAGAAAAGAAGCTGAGATTCAAACCCTGGTAGATTTTTAATTTCAATGAAATTAAAATAACCAAGAACTTATTTTAGGCGTACAAAAGTTTAAAATAAGCATAGTGAACTATGAAAAAGGAACTGATACTAGTCTTTATTTTTGCTTTAGTATTTTTTGGTTGTAAGGAGAATGAAGAACCCATTACCCAGAGTTCGCTGCAATATTTTTTGGTAGGCATCCAGCCTTCTTGGTCTCCAAATATGAATTTTACTCCAGTTTCTGATTCACTTTATTATTATCAGTTCAATGACGATGGGACATTCCTCAAGCGAGTAGGAGACCTAACTGCTAAAGGAACTTTTAAAAACCCTGAGATAGATGATTTTGAAGGAATTGCATTGACTTTTGAAGATCAGGATAGCGACCTTATTCACAGCTGTTTTCGTGGTGAAGAATATCTAAGCAGTTTGGGGAACAACGAATTGGCTGGTACTTGGGAGGCATGTGATGGACCTAAGCTTTTTTTCAAGGCGATTTCCAATTTCAATCGACCTAATTAAGCTGTTTTCTTCATTGTTTGTAACTTTGAAGAATGATCAACTTTTTCCAAAACACACTCAAGCTTCCAAGTTTTCCATCAGGATATCACCTGATCACAGATGAAATCGAAGCTGCGATTCCAGAAATAGCAAAAATTCAAGCCGGCTTTCTCCAAGTTTTTATACAACATACTTCCGCAGCTCTCACCATTAATGAAAATGCTGATCCCACCGTTCGTAAGGATTTTCAAACCTTTGTAAATGAATTAATTCCAGAGTCTTATCCACGGTTTGTCCACACCTACGAGGGGCCGGATGATATGCCTGCGCATATCAAAGCCAGTTTTTTTGATAGCAGCCTTCAAATCCCCATAACTCAGGGAAAACTTAATTTGGGAATTTGGCAAGGGATTTATTTGTGTGAATTTCGCAGAGCAGCAAGTGGTAGAAACATTATTTTGACTGCATACGGAATTTGAGAGTCAATCTATTGTGAAGATTATCAGCAGAATTGACCATTAATATAAAAGCCAGTGAATTGGTGAGGTAGGAGAATAACTTTGCGAAGTACCTCCAACCTATGAGAAACCTAGTTTATACCCTATTTCTGCTATTTTTTATTACCGCTGCATTTGCGCAAAAAAAGGAAATTTCTGCTCAGAGTAACGCCTTTGCTTTCAAGCTAAAAGAACCAATCAAATTAGACGGGGTTTTAGATGAGGCGATTTGGATGGATGCAGAAGGCTGGAATGGGGATTTTATGCAATACTTTCCATCTGATACTTCCAAGTCAAAAATAAAAACCCGAGTAAAGGTCGCCTTTGATGACAATAACCTCTACTTGGCAGCGATCATGGAGAACAATGAGGATCGGGATTACATCTCTACCTCTTTGCGGAGAGATTACCGAGGCGAGGCCAATGACGGGGTGACCTTTGTTTTTGACACCTTCAATGATAAAACCAATGCATTTCAGTTTGGAGTAAATCCCTATGGTGTGCAGCGGGAAGGCCTTCTTTCCAATGGCGGTTCGAGATCTGAGGATCTGAGTTTGGCTTGGGATAATAAATGGTTTGCAGAAGCTACTATTCTGGAAGACCGCTGGGTAGTGGAGGCCATTATTCCACTTTCCACGCTTCGATTTCAAGATGGCGCCCAAAACTGGAATGTAAATTTCTATCGAATAGACAGCCATTTGCCAGAGCGTAGTACCTGGTCACCCATTCCAAGGAATTTTTCGATCATTTCGCTGGCATTTAGTAGGGTTTTGATTTTCGAAGAGCCCCTGCAAAAGAATTCTGCCAATATTTCTTTGATCCCCTATATAGCAGGTAGAACATCCAAGGACTTTATCGAAGGAACTCAGGAAGATCTAACTCCAGCTATTGGAGGTGATGCAAAAATTGGAATTGGTCCTGCTTTGAACTTGGACCTAACGGTCAACCCGGACTTTTCTCAAGTTGAAGTCGATGAGCAGGTGACCAATTTAGACAGATTTGAGATTTTCTTTCCGGAGCGCCGGCAGTTCTTTCTAGAAAATGGAGATCTTTTTGCCAGTTTTGGTCACCCGCTGGCAAGACCGTTTTTTTCCCGAAGAATCGGAGTGGACCGCGATGAAAACACGGGTCAAAACATTCAGAATAAAATCATTTACGGAGCTAGACTTTCAGGAAAAGTCACCGACGATTGGCGGGTTGGAATGATGAATATGCAAACTGCCTCAGATGAGGAAGCCGGGATTTCAGGAAAAAACTTCAGTGTTTTGGCTTTGCAAAAGAAGATCTTCAATCGCTCAAATATTGGGATGATTTTTGTCGATCGGGAGTCATTGGCGCTGGATGAATATCAAAGTTTATTTGACCCGAATGCATACAATCGCCTTTTGGGATTGGAATATAACTTGGCTTCTGCGGATAACAGATGGGTGGGTAAGGCCTTTTACCATCGGACTTTTGAAAAAGATCTTGGGAAAAAACCAGGGACTTTCAATGCTTACCTTCTTTATAATGACCTGCATTGGAGGTGGAGTGTCAGCTATCTGGATATAGGCGAAAGCTATAATCCTGTGGTGGGCTTCGTACCAAGAGTGGATTACAAGCGCTTCAATCCAGATATCGCGTACAGCTTTTTCCCGAAATCTCGGATCATCAATCGCCATGGTCCCAAGCTTGAATACGAATTGAGATGGAATGAAAACCTCGGTACCACTGACCGGGATTTTAATGTTAGCTATGAAGTAAGGTTCCAATCTTTGGCACAATTCTCCTTGATCCAGAAGAATAGATACATTTACTTATTCAAAGATTTTGATCCTACTCGAACAGGCGGAGAGCCACTTTCTGCGGGTACTGGTTATTATACCAACACGCTTGGATTTATGTTTCAAAGTAATCCTCGGAAGGCTTTTAACGTGATGTTACTGTCTGATTTCGGCGAATACTTTACAGGAACGATAGCAAGTGTGGGAGGGGCAATGGCCATCCGAATGGGCTATAAAGCCAATATTTCGATGAACTTCAGCTACAATAAAATTGATTTGCCAGAACCTCAAAATGACGCAAATCTTTTATTAGTAGGCCCTCGAATAGACCTGACGTTTACCAAAAATCTATTCTGGACCACCTTTATCCAGTACAATAATCAAATTGATAACTTGAATATCAACACGAGGCTGCAGTGGAGATATGCACCAGTTTCGGATATGTTTATTGTCTATACGGATAATTATTTCCCGGGAGACTTCATTCCAAAACAACGGACATTAGTATTTAAATTGAATTATTGGTTAAATCTATAGGGAGCTGGGGAGGTAAATCCTTATTTCATTGCCTCTACTCGAGCCTTATCCCCCGTCATCAAAATCCTACGAAACCCATCCTTCGTATCCGAACTGACCTCTTTACCCAAGACTTTTACTTTCGTATACGCTTCAGGGATCTCGATCGAGATTCCCCATTTTTTCTCAGTTTGCGTGACTTCAACTGAGAGCTGATTGCCAGATTTTTCATAAGTCATCGAGATTTCATTGTCCCCAATCAACACCTTTTGAATACTGGCATTTTCCCAATCGGTAGGCATCTGCGGACGAATATAGATTACTCGATTCCCTGCGTCAGGCTGAATTCCAAAAAACTGGGTAATGATCGGCACAGCGAAACTATACATATTCCAGGCTTGGGTAAACATGCCATAATCCGGTGAAACTTCGTAGATCGAACCCGGCAAGGCAAAACCAAAACTTCGGGTCATCCGCTTTAGGTAATCCAAAGCTGCATCTGGATTCCCATAATTATTTTCACCGATGGCTTGTACGCCTGTCGGCAAAGTCATCACCGCACCGGTGTAGGAGAAAATTTTGCTTCCGGTAAAAGTCCCATCCTCAGTTGCTGCTTGTTCATCCCGATCGATTCCAGTCACAAAAACCCCAAATGGATTGGTATATTTTTGGCCCGTGGCCAAAGCAATTTTAGCTTTCTCCGGATCAGCAATTCCTGTTTCCATTGGCGTGTTGACTACCCAATTGTGATAGAGGACAAAGCCCTGTTTATGGTCTTTTGGCAATGTGGACAACTTCGCTTTTGTAGCTTTTAATTCTTCTACCGCCCAAGGTTTATTTAAAGTATCGGCTCGGATAATTGCTCCGTCAATCAACAGAAGAGCTTCTTGTGCTGTTCCGATGAAATCTGCATAAGAGCCGAATTCCGGAACCCAAAAATCGGTATTGATCTTTTTTGCTAAGGCATCAGCTGTTTGTTGATAACTTTTTGCAAGTTCAATTTCCCCTAGTATTTCAGCCATCTGAGCAGCATCGGCAAAAGCCTTTTGACTGTAAGCAGCCACATCGATCATCTCAGATTCCAAGCCATGGATCTCCATCATGCCATAGCCATCGGGAAGGAGATTTCCATCCTTGTCGTTTTCTCGGAGAAGCCAATCCAAACCTTTTTCTACACTTGGAAAATAGGCTTCCAAAAATTCCCGATCTCCAGTCCAGCGATAGACTTCCCAAATCATAGAAGCCCATTGCGGGGTTTCATTGATATTTCCGGGATTGAAAACTGCGCCGTTTGTACTTACTTCATGAACGATCCGGCCGTTTCCATTTTCTTTTTCCGATAGAGAATGAATCAATTCTATGGTGGAATAGACTAAGTCTTTTCTGCCCGTAGTGATCAATCCTTGAATGGTGTACTCGCTATCCACACCGAACCACCAGGGATAATCCTGTAATCCAGCGCCAAAACCGCGTCCGATTCCCGGCACATCTCGGACTAGCCAATCGGTATTGTATTTGATCCACTCATAAGCTTGTTGCAATTCTGGATCTGGGATTTGGATTTCTGCAGTCTGTCGAAGTTTTTCAAACCGAGATTTTTTAGAAAAGAAATCTTCAACATAGGTGGATTTCAAATCTGCAAAGGTTTCCAATGCTTCTAAATTACTCTGATCCGAACCTGAAATAAAAATAGGAATGTTGACGGATTCTCCTGCTTGAATGATCAAGTCAATAGCAGCACCAGCACCAGCTCCTTTACCCTTTGGATTCATTTCACAACTGATTTCAGAAGGATTCAAATTAAACTCCTTACTACTTCCCCAGACCGTAAACCAATTATTCCCCAGGTCTTTCCCGGTAAAGGTTTGAGTCTGCTCATCAAAGGAAATCACGTCCGTGCTATCTATCATTCCAGTGCGTTCCCCTAGCCAAACCGGCATCAAATCCACATAGGCATTGAACTGAAATCGGATCGACTTTTCAGACTTATCCACATTTTTGATTTGAAAAAGGACCACCATTCCTGGCTTTCCATCCGGCACAAAGTGTAAGCGATTAATCTCCAACCCTAAGTGACTCGCATCAAATTCGATCGCATTTGCCATGGGATAATTTGTAAAAAACTTGCCTTGATCAAGGCAAATGCTCGTCTCTCCAGAGCTGATTGAAGCTGTAAATCCATCCATTAATTTGATGGGGTGCATCCATATTCCACCCATTTCTCCCTCCACATGCCAACCCATATCCGGAAAGCTACCATCTTGATTTCCGATCAGATACAGGCGATCCCCTGCAGCTGTAAATGGACTATTCAAATAGTCTGATTTACCTGTAAGTTGAGGCAGTTCATCAAGGCTTTGCCAGAGCCCCTCAATTGGGGATTTTGGGATGGAACAAGAAAAAATCAGTGCTGATAAAAGGAAAAAGGCCGCGTAGGATTTAGACATAAAGAGATGTTACTTTTTTAATAGTTGTCCGATTTCTCTCCAGGTAATCAATTTGATGTTGTTTTCTTGAATCAAGGTTTTCGCTTTTTCACTGGTGAAAAAATCGTAATCAGCCTGTCTCCATGGGGCATGGTATGTGTCATGATCCTTCGTAACTGCATTCATTTCTTCATCATCAAATGCAAGATGAATCAGCATTACATGAACCCCTGGAGAGAGCTCTTTCAGAGACTTGGTATAAAATGCGTCCATGCCAGCCAGATAATCTTCTGGATTGGCCATGATGATTTGATCGATTACTGGAATTTTTTCCAAGTCAATTCCTTCAAATAATTTTGCATTTGGATTAATCAGACCTTCCATCATCTGGGTGTTGACCATAGCTGGAATTTTGAGCTCTTGCGCAATTTTCAAATAAGAGCGAAAGTATTCCGGTCTTCCATAAAAGACACAACCCATGTGCGAATCTAAATGCGTGGGCGTGATTCCCATTTGATTGGCGGCGTTGATTTGTGCACGTATTTCCTTTTCAACTTCCTCTGGACTTGCGTTAGCGGCAACCTGTGCACAATCAGGGTACATGTGCCCTTTTTCATCTGCCAAACCGGGTACAGCTGTCTTGCCTGCCTCAGGTCCCCAGTTGAAATTCAGCCATTCGTTTGTAAGGGTTATATGAATCCCAATATCCGCATTTGGCATTTCTTTGGCCATTTCCCCTACTTCCGCAGACCACCCAGTAGGCACCATCATGCTGGTAGAGGTAACGAGGCCTTTTTTCAGGGCATCAAAAGTCGCCTTTGTTTGGGAATGTGAGACGCCCACATCGTCTCCGTGAATGATTAGAAGCTTAGCATCTTTGGGGTAGCCAAGATTTTCAGCCAGGTTTTGTGAAAAGACAAAATCAGGGATAAATGACAAAAAAAGTAAAAGGAAGAATATCTTTTTCATGAGTGGGCGATTTGGAGTTCAAAGTAGGCAATTCTAAAGAAATATTTTTTCTCAACTCTCTAAAACACTTGAATTCAACAGCCTGTTAGCAGGATATGAAATTTAAACGTGCAATCGTATGGTTTCGAAATGATCTCCGAGTTCATGACAATGAAAACTTGGTTAAAGCAATTCAGTCTGCGGAAGAAATTCTGCCAGTCTATTGCTTTGACCCGAGAATGTTTGAGAAGACTGAACTTGGATTCCATAAGACAGGAATTTTTCGAGCCAAATTTCTAAGAGATTCAGTCAGTGCATTGAGGAATAATCTCAGAGTGCTCGGAGCAGACTTAATCGTAGTACAGGGAAAGCCTGAAGAGGAGTTGATTCGGTTGGGAGAACATCATCACGTTCAGGCGATTTTCTTTAGTCAAGAAGTGACTTCAGAAGAGCGAAACGTTGAAAAATCAGTAGAGAATGCTGCTTGGGCTAAAAGCATAAGAACAGAAAGCTTGTGGCAAAGTACGCTCTTTCACATTGATGATTTGCCTTTTCCAATTTCCCAGACTCCTGAGGTTTTTACGCAGTTTAGAAAGGGTTTGGAAAAAATCGTTCAAATC
The DNA here is from genome assembly GCA_017858365.1 of Algoriphagus sp. GTDB lineage: Bacteria > Bacteroidota > Bacteroidia > Cytophagales > Cyclobacteriaceae > Algoriphagus. The sequence goes on from JAFMBQ010000060.1 coordinate 12,695, forward strand.
AGAGCAACATTTCCAGTGCCGATTACAATAAATTATCCTGGTACCACTGAGATCTTTAGCAGTGGAGAAATTCCAGATTTAGAACAATATGGATTGAAGGAGCCTGAGCCAGCATCTGGTTATTTGGAGTTGGTTGGTGGTGAGGATGCCGGTCTCAGGCGAATTCAGTCTTATTTTTGGGAAAAAGATTTGTTAAAAACCTACAAGGAAACTAGAAATGGACTACTGGGTTTTGATTACAGTTCTAAGTTTTCAGCTTGGTTAGCCTTAGGTTGCCTTTCTCCAAGAATGATCTATGAAGAGGTCAAGCGCTATGAGAAAGAGCGAAAGAAAAACGATAGTACCTATTGGTTGATATTTGAACTGATTTGGCGGGATTACTTTCGATTTATCTGCAAAAAGCATGGCGATAAAGTCTTTCACATTGCAGGTATTAAAAATCAAATGGACTCCTGGCGTAGGGATAGTGCCGATTTCCGGCGCTGGTGTGAGGGTAAGACAGGAGTACCATTTATTGATGCCAATATGCGGGAATTGAACCGTACCGGTTTTATGTCCAACAGAGGGAGGCAGAATGTGGCAAGTTTTTTAGTAAACGACTTAGGCATTGATTGGACTTGGGGAGCGAGTTATTTCGAGAGCCAGTTGATCGATTATGACGTATGTTCCAACTGGGGCAATTGGATGTATGTGGGTGGAGTAGGAAATGATCCGCGGGAAAACCGTTATTTCAATATCCTTCGCCAAGGGAAAAATTACGATAAAAACGGAGACTATGTCCGGGCTTGGATTCCTGAATTATCCGCAATCAAAGGCTTTGATATTCATCAACCTGAAGAGTTACCCACATTGAAACCTAAAGAGTTAAAAATCGAATTAGGCAAGACTTATCCACAATCCATGGTGGAGATGGAGAAGTGGGTTTGAGTTTAAACCATGGAGCTTTTTTTACCACCAAGTTCACAGAGGATTACACGGAGGGTACAAATATTTTTTAACCGCAAAGCTCGCAAAGGTCCGCAAAGACTACTTTTTCATCATGGAGGTCACAGATGATCACACGGGCACAGAGAGTTCTTGATTTGAACCGTATAGAGAACATAGAAAACATAGCTTTTGATGATCATAAGTTTAAAAACTGTTCGAAAACTGGCTTTTATTAAAGCTCCATAGGAGCGATATTATTATAGCCACGGGTTTTAACCCGTGGAAAAAATGAAAACCACATAAAATCTCCCTCCCGCGCAGGGTATTTATTTGGAAAACGGGTGTAGCTGCGGGAGGATGAAAATGGTTTTTTTAACCACATAGAGCTCGCGAAGGTGCGCAAAGTCTACATTTTCGCCGCGGTTCGTGTCTCCACGAAACGCAATTATCTAATTTTTTACTTCGAAGTCCTTTTACCAATTTGGCCACCGTTTCTGTCTCACGAACGATTTAC
>JAFMBQ010000061.1 GCA_017858365.1 Algoriphagus sp.
TACCTATTGCGGCGGTCTTGGGAAAGGCAGACATCATGGATGCAGCTGCTTCCGGGACGATCGGAGGTACTTACATCGGAAGTCCATTAGCTTGTGCTGCCTCTTTGGCCACTATTCAATTCATGAAAGATATCAATCTCAATGCTCGAGCAATTGAAGTTGGAAATATCATTATGAGTCGATTTGAAAAAATCAAGGAACGTTTTACAGAAGTTGGAGACGTGAGAGGAATAGGAGCGATGAATGCCATTGAATTCGTCAAAGAGGGAGATGCTAACCTCCCTGATGGGGAATTGTGTCAATCAATAGTGCAAGGATGCGCGGAAAATGGATTGATCCTCATCAGCGCCGGTACTTATAAGAATATGATCCGGATCTTATCTCCTTTAGTAATTAGCGATGAGCTCTTAAATAAAGGATTAGACATTCTAGAAAATCAAATAATCGAAAAAATAAAAAGTAAAATATGAAGCCATTTGCAATAGCAGGAATACAAATGAAGGTATCAGCAGTTCATTCCAATGTGGAAATGATGAAGTTGAAGCTGGACATTACCATGAATCTTTATCCATGGGTGGAGATGGTAGTATTTAGTGAGCTATGTGCCTTTGGGCCACTGCTGCATACTGCCCAAGAAATCCCAAACTCCTTTGAACATGAAATGCAGGAGATGGCAAAGAAATACGGAATCTGGCTTTTACCAGGTTCAATCTTTGAGAAAAAAAATGGGCAAATTTTCAATACCGCTACTGTAATCAATCCACAAGGAGAAATTGTAACCAGATACAGTAAGATGTTCCCTTTCTATCCTTATGAAGTAGGAGTGACGGCCGGAAGTGAATTTTGCGTCTTTGATGTGCCAAATGTTGGCCGTTTTGGAGTGTCCATTTGTTATGATATGTGGTTCCCTGAGACTATTCGGACCCTAGCAGTAATGGGTGCTGAAGTAATTCTACATCCAACTTTGACAGGAACTATTGATCGAGACATCGAATTATCGATTGCTCGGGCGATGGCGAGTGTCAATCAATGCTACCTATTTGATGTCAATGGATTGGATACGGGAGGTAGTGGTTGCTCGATTGTGTGTGGACCAGATGGAAGAGTACTGTATCAAGCGGGAAGCACTGAAGAAATAATTCCTATCGAACTTGATATCAGTCGAGTAAAAAGAAGCCGAGAACTTGGGATTTTGAGACTTGGCCAGCCACTAAAGAGTTTCAGAGATAACATCAAAGATTTTTCAATTTACCAGACAGGTACTCCATTACCCTATTTGGATTCGCTTGGCCCATTGATCAAGCCTGCTAAACTTGATGAGCTAGCTAAGCTAAGGCAAAAAGAAAGTGAATTTGAAAAAATTCCTTCTCCAATTGGATTCAAAGGACTTTAAAATCTTCTGAAATCACATCAAGGGCTAACCTCAAATCATTGAAATATTGATTTGAAATCGGATAGCAACAAACTTTAAAAAATTATTTACCTAGACAAAATCAAATGGGATTCCCCTCAACAGGAAAGAAAAGAGAAAAAATCCGCCACTATGTAAGCTGGTTTGAAATCCCTGCCCTAAATCTTTACAGGGCAGTTGCATTCTACAATTACATCTACAAAATTAAGATGGAAACTATGGAGACACATGGCTATTCCATGGCTCTATTTCCTGCAGACAATGGAATTGGTGGTGCAATTGTAGTAGGTGAAGGCAGCATTCCCAGCGCAACCGGCACCTTAGTTTACCTGAATGCAGGCAAAGATCTTGCTCCAGTTTTAGGAAGGGTGGAAGAAGCAGGAGGTCGAGTGATTCTAGGCAAAACCCTCATCAGTGAAGATGATGGCTATTTTGCCCTATTCATTGATTCAGAAGGAAACAAACTAGCACTACATTCACTAAAATGATAAGTCCAAAAAAAGCAATAAGTGCACCGTACTATAGCATAGGCCAACTTCGGCTTGATCGATGGAATGAACTTAAAATTGAGAGCGAGGAACTTATTAAAGCCGTCTCCGGATCTGAAATAGAATCCAAGCATAAAGAGGCAATAGGTCAATTGATCAGTGATCTAGCAGTCGTCGAGAAATATTTTGCAATTCCCGGAAAAACTGCTGTCGAAAAACTAATAAACGCTTTTGATAAAGGAAACTATGGCTTCTTGGGGCAATTGATAACTAACACGACCAGAAAAGTGGTCGATGACGTCTACAGCGGTAATCCCAACATTTCTAAGGGAGAAGAGGATGAGGAAATCGAAAACGAATTAATCTCCAATACGCGTCAAAGTAGCCAAAAAAACTATTTTGAAGTTCTGTTTCTAGATAATTTGAATTCTACAGATGAGGCGAGTTTGCATGAAAAATTCAGAGAACTTCATGACCCATACGACCAATTCACTTACAATCTTGTGGTTCAACATTCCTTTCAGGATGCATTGATAACACTCATTTTTAACCCAAATATTCAGGCTGTGGTAATTAGATATGCACCGCCATATCTCTCCACGAACATTACCCCATTAATCAAACCTTATATTCAGAATGTTCTAAATATAGATTTGGAAGATCTTCCGGAGTCAGAGCTAGGCCCCAAATTAGGTCAATTGATCAAACAATTCAGACCTGAACTGGACACCTATTATGTGACTGACACCGCACTTGGTCAGCTGAAGCACACCACTTTATCAACTTTCGAACGAATATTCTATCGAAAAGAAGATTTGCAAGAGCTTCACCTAGGAATAATTAGAGGAGTAAGCGAAAGATATAATACCCCCTTCTTTAGCGCTTTGAAAGAGTATAGCCAAAAACCAACTGGGGTTTTTCATGCTATGCCAATTTCTAGAGGGAATTCGGTTTTCAAATCGAAGTGGATCAAAGATTTTGGAGAATTTTACGGAAGAAACATGTTCCTGGCCGAGACCTCATCCACCATAGGTGGAATGGACTCCTTATTACAACCAACTGGGCCCTTAAAAAAAGCTCAGGAAATGGCCTCAGAGGCGTATGGTTCTTTGCGAACTTTCTTTGTAACTAACGGAACATCAACCGCTAATAAGATAGTACTTCAAGCTTTGGTAGCTCCTGGTGACTTGGTACTAATTGATCGGGATTGTCATAAGTCCCATCATTATGGCTTGGTCCTGTCTGGAGCTTTCCCGGTGTATTTGGATTCTTACCCAATAGAAAAATACTCCATTTACGGTGCAGTTCCTTTGGAACAAATTATCAATAAACTTCTTGTTCTAAAATCTGCAGGGCGATTGGATAAAGTCAAAATGTTGCTTTTGACCAATTGCACTTTTGACGGAATGGTCTATAATGTACAGCGTGTGATGGAGCGTGTTTTGGCGATCAAGCCAGACATGACATTCTTATGGGATGAAGCATGGTTTGCATTTGCTGGGTTTACTTACACCTACAAACAACGAACGGGAATGTTCAGTGCAAAAAAGCTGCATGACAAATACCAAACCCCTTCTTACCGAATAGAATATCAGAATCACATCAAAAGTCTCAAAGTAGGAGAAGAGCCTTCCTTGCCAGATCCTGATCAAGTAAAGATCAGAGTGTACGCCACTCAAAGTACACACAAAACGATGAGTAGTTTCCGTCAGGGCTCTATGATTCATATTTGGGACGAGGAGTTCAGAAAAAAATCGGAGAATACGTTCCTAGAAGCTTACATGACTCATACTTCTACTTCCCCCAACTATCAAATGTTGGCATCTCTTGATGTGGGAAGAAGACAAGCACAGTTTGAAGGCTATGAAATGGTGGAGCGCAGCATTGAATTGGCAATGGTTTTTAGAGCCAAAGTGATTGGAAATCCAAAATTGAGTAAATACTTCAATGTATTGACCGTGAAGGATTTTATACCAGATGAATACCGAAACACTGGTTTAACTGAATATTACGATGCCTCAAAAGGTTGGAATCGAATGGAAGATGCTTGGGAAAAAGACGAATTCACACTGGATCCCACTAAAATCACCCTATTCATCGGGCGAACTGGAATTGATGGAGATACTTTCAAAAACAAGTACCTCATGGATAAGTACAATATCCAAATCAATAAAACCTCTCGAAACACGGTTCTTTTCATGACCAATATTGGGACGACTCGCGGAAGTGTCGCCTACCTAACCAAGGTGCTGTTGGATATCGCAGAACAGCTTGACCAGCATTTCGAATCGCTCAATCAACGAGAACTTGAGATTGCCGAAATCCAAATTGAGTCACTCACTAAGAATGTGCCTCCACTTCCTGATTTCAGCCATTTTCATTCTTCATTCTTGGCAGTGCCTGGGGTTCCTGGGGGGAATTTAAGAGCAGCTTATTTCCTTGCCTATGAAGAGGACAACTGTGAATACATATCCATGGAAGATTGTCAAAAAGCGATTGAAGAAGGTAAAGAGCTTGTAGCCTCTTCATTCATTATTCCTTATCCTCCTGGATTTCCAGTCCTAGTACCAGGACAAGTGATCAGTAAGGAGATTATTCGCTTTATGCTAGCGTTGGATGTTTCAGAAATTCATGGCTATCGAGCAGATTTGGGACTACGCGTATTCCAAGACTCAGTGCTGAACCGGCAACAAACTACCACCGCGATGGGAATGGGAGCATTGGGTAATTCAAAAAAAAATAATTAAAAAACGAATAGATCAACGATAATACTATGACTACAAAGACAATCGAAAAAGCAAAGCCAACTAGTCCTATTTTGAAAGGCATTTCCGATATCAGAAGATTCTTCTATAAAAATGAAACTCCAATCTATTTTATCAGTGCCACTAATTTCAATCTTCTGGGAGCAGATGAGTGGATCAAAGGATTCAAGTTTATCAACAATATAGAGTGCTTCGATAGACTACATCCAAATGTATTTTCCCCTAAAGAAGTAATGCCTCATGATGAATTTGAGAGTATAGAAGATATTAATAATTACCTCCTTCAACACCCTGAAGTTCAGGCCTATATTCACTCCAGAAAAGTAAAAGGCAAAGCAGGAAAAGCAATGTTTTTGATGTTTGATGAAAAGACTGAAAAACTAGCTAAAAAGCTCGGGCTTGAAGTGATTTTCCCAAGTGCCAAGATGCGTAATGCGATGGACAATAAGGTGAATACAAACCGTATCGCTGAGAAAGCTGGCGTGCCTTGCGTACCATACGTACTATCTCAGGTAAAGAACTATGCCCACTTGGGTGAAGTGTCAAAAAAAGCTCTTGGAGATGATCTAGTGATCCAAACACCATTTGGGGACTCAGGTCATACGACTTTCTTTATTTCAAATGAAAAAGAATACTTGAAATATGCTCCGGAAATCGAGCAGGAAGATGAGGTGAAAATTATGAAGCGGATCAACTGCCGTGGATCTGCCATCGAAGCTTGTGTGACTAGAAATGGTACTATCGTCGCTCCACTGATGACTGAGCTGGTTGGTTTTAAAGAACTTACCCCGTATAAAGGTGGCTGGTGTGGAAACGAGATTTATCCTAATGCATTTACGCCTGCGATTAGAAAAAAGGCTAGAAAATATACGCAGCTATTTGGAGATCAGTTGAAGAAAGAAGGTTATAAGGGATATTTTGAACTTGATTTTCTAATCGATCAGGATAATGGAGCAATTTACCTTGGTGAACTGAACCCAAGAGTAACAGGAGCAAGTTCAATCACCAATCACGCAGTTTTTGCATTGGCAGATGCTCCTCTTTATCTTTTCCATATTTTGGAATGGATGGATCAGGATTATGAGTTTAGCGTCAATGCGCTTAACGATCGATGGGGAAAGCAAGAGAACATAGATAACTGGAGCCAAATGGTAATCAAGCACACCGAGGATACAGTGGAGTATATTCATGAAGCACCAGTCTCCGGAATCTGGAATATGTTTGATAATGGTCATATTCAATTTGACCGAATGGATACCCACAGAAGAGCTGTAGAATCAGAAAAAGAAGCCTTTTTTCTACGTATCAGCAACAAAGGTGATTACCTCTATGAAGGAGCAGATATGGGTATCTTGGTATCCAGAGGTCGAATGATGACTGATGACTTCAAGCTTTCGAATAGAGCAAAAGGATGGATTAAAGCTATCAAAGGCCAGTTTAAATCTGAACTAATCGAAGATAAAAGAGAGCCTGTAAATTTAATAGGGAACTTGAGCAAGTAGTCAAGTTTTCCTATTCATTACTAAACGCTATGATTTTATAGCGTTATTTAATTTTAACCATTAGCATCAATTCTGTTTGAATTGTTGAGAAATATGCAGCGCCTTTTCACCTCCATTAGTGAGTCTATAGCAGACTTTAAATGGCAAAAATTGTTCCGCGAACGTTGGCCTGCCTATAAGGCTTGGCTCGACGCGCGGGGGACTGACTATAATTCAAAAATCTCAATTTCGGCATTGAAGATCTATATGCCAGAGCTTTTGGTAACCCATGAACACCTATGCAACTTGGTACGAGCAGATGAAGCAGCGGTGTGTTTTCTTACTGGATTTCAACCGCCAGGATATGCCAGTGCCTGTTCTCAAGCAGTTTCTACCAACAAGGCAGTTCAGTTAGTTCGCAACTATGATTACCATGCAGATCGCTTTGAAGGCGTCTTACTGAAAACTGCTTGGAACGGAAAAGCAGTAATTGCAAGTAGCGATTGCCTGATGGGAGTCTTGGATGGAATGAACGAAGATGGACTCGTGGTCTCACTTACCTTTGGTGGGCGAAAAATCGTTGGGTTTGGTTTCGGGGTTCCATTTATACTACGTTACATCCTTGAGTTTTGCAGCACCGTAAATGATGCAGTCAAAGTGTTGGTAAGCGTACCCTCACACATGTCCTACAATGTGACCCTTGTGGACAAAAGTGGTACGGTAAAAACAGTTCAAATCGCCCCGGATCGCAAATCGGTAGTGACTGATGCTGCTTTCACCACCAACCATCAAGGAGAAAGCAATTGGGCAAAAAATAAGGATCATAATGAGACCGCTACCCGGGCTCTTTTCTTGGAAAATATCTTGGATAGAGGAATGAATGGCGATTCTTTAACCAATTCGTTCTTACATCCACCGCTCTATAACCAAAACTATCAGCAAGGCTTAGGAACCTTATATACGGCCGCCTATTATCCAGAAGCTGGAGCGATGCAGCTACTTTGGCCTGGGCATACCTTAAATCAGTCATTTGATAATTTTAAAGAGGGAACAAAGCTCATTACCTTCAGGCAAGCAGAGATTTCCCCGAGTTGAAATAATTGATTATCAAAACCAATTGTAAGTGGGATATTATTGGTTTTTAATTTTACAAATCACCCTTTTCGGTTTTTAGAATGAGGGATAGACTCTTTCAGAGTACGTATTTATCTAATACTAATTGAAGAGTCTGGCAAGAGATATTTAAAAAAATAGAACATTCTAATTTTAGAAATTCATTATGGAATTTAAAAGTATAAACCCCTATAACGGAGAGGTAGTCGGTCAGTATCAGGCTCAATCTGGATCAGAAGTGACGTTCATGCTGAAAAAAGCTGCTGATGCCTTTGTCTCCTGGAAAAAAGTACCTGTGGAAACACGAGCTTCCCTAATGATCAATGCAGGAACTATCCTTCGAGCAAATGTTGAAGAATATGCTCAAATGATCAGCTCTGAAATGGGCAAGCCTATCTCAGAATCTCGAGCAGAGGTAACCAAATGTGCTTGGGTATGTGATTATTATGCGGAGAATACAGCAGCCTTTCTCAGCGATGAGGTGATTGCGACGGATGCACAAAGAAGTATGGTAAAACATGAGCCAATTGGCTGTGTACTGGCCATTATGCCTTGGAATTTTCCGTTTTGGCAAGTATTCCGCTTTGCAGCTCCCACACTTATGGCGGGAAATACTGGAATGCTCAAGCATGCATCAAATGTTTTTGGCTGCGCCAAGCAAATCGAATCCATATTTCTAAAAGCAGGATTTCCAGAAGGAGTTTTTCAAAATCTAATCGTACATCATGATCAGACGGAAAGCATTGTTGCCCATCCGGCCATCAAAGCGGTTACGCTCACCGGGAGTGAGCGAGCAGGAACTGCCGTGGGGGAAATAGCCGGTAGACATTTGAAGAAGTCGCTACTTGAATTGGGAGGCAGTAATGCCTTTATCGTCTGGGAAGATGCAGATATTGATCAAGCTGTGAAAACTGCCGTCGCAGCTCGGATGCTCAATTGCGGACAAAGCTGTATCGCTGCCAAACGGTTTATTTTGGTCGAAGGCATTTATGATGAATTCGTTGCCAAATTCACCGCTGCGGTGAAAAACTTGAAATCTGGTAATCCTGCAGATAAGGAAACGCAAATCGGAACTTTAGCTCGAAAAGATCTGGCCGACGAACTTCAAAGCCAAGTGAAAAAATCGATGGATGCGGGTGCAAAATTACTCCTCGGTGGAAATCAGGATAATTGCTACCACGAACCCACTATTCTGGGAGAAGTAAAACCCGGAATGCCTGCCTTTGACGAAGAAACCTTCGGGCCTTTGGCAGCCATGATCCGTGCAAAAGATGAACACGACGCATTCCATCTTTCGGAACTGTCCATGTACGGGTTGGGAGTTACTGTCTGTACCACCAATATCGAAAAAGCCCTCAGCATGTCTGATCAAGTATCCGACGGTGCTTATTTTATTAATGAATTAGTCAAGTCTGATCCGCGTCTTCCTTTCGGAGGAACAAAAAATTCAGGTTATGGACGTGAGCTCGCCAAAGATGGCATGATGGAATTCATCAATCGGAAGACTATCTACATCAAATGAGTTCTAAATTCAATCGAGTTTTAGGCAAATGGGACATTTTCACACTTTCATTCGGGGCCATGATCGGCTGGGGATGGGTCGTCCTCACCAGTGAGTGGATTCTGAAAGCTGGTGTCCTCGGGGCGATTCTAGCCTTTTTTATAGGTGGATTCGTGGTGGCCTTGGTTGCCCTGACTTACTCGGAACTTACCTCAGCCATGCCAAAAGTAGGAGGAGAGCATGTATTTAGCTACCGTGGACTTGGGCTAGATGCTTCCTTTTTCTGTACTTGGTTTATTATTCTTGGCTATGTTTCTGTTTGTGCATTTGAAGCCGTGGCTTTGCCGGTGGTATTGGGTAATATTTTGCCGCTTTCCCAAGGTGACCCTCTCTGGAGTGTACAAGGCAATCCCATCTATTTTGATTGGTTGCTTATTGGTACGGTTGGAGCGATTCTGATTGGCACCATCAATTTCTTCGGTGTCAAATCTGCAGCTTTTATCCAAACCATTTTTACGCTTTTTATCCTAGGAGCGGGTCTCATGCTGATCTTTGGAAGCTTCTTTTCTCCCAATGCTGCAACTGCTACGATTGAGGTTTGGGGTACAGAGAAAGTATCTACAGGTTTAGTGGCTGTGATTGTGATGACTCCATTTATGTTTGTCGGCTTTGATGTAATCCCTCAAGCCGCGGAAGAAATAAATCTGCCCTTTAAGCAAATTGGAAAAATCCTGATCTTATCGGTACTCCTAGCTATTGTTTGGTACACGGCGATTATCTATAGTGTAGGCACAACTCTCTCTACTAGCGAATTAGAAACAAGTTCACTTGCTCCTGCAGATGCGATGCAGAAAATTTATAAAGGAGTTTGGGCCAAAAACTTATTGATTTTAGCTGGTCTCGCAGGAATTATCACCAGTTGGAATAGCTTTTTTGTGGGTGCTACCCGCGCAATCTACGCCATGGGATATTCGGGGATGCTACCCAAAGCATTTGCGATTTTACATCCCAAATACAAGTCTCCCTTGGTAGCGATTTTGTTTGTCACCCTGACGTCAATCTTAGCTACACTTTTTGGAAAAGAGGCCATGAGTTGGTTAGTCAACGCTGGAGGTCTTGGGATTGTGACTTCTTGGACATTGGTAGCACTTTCCTTTTACCAACTCCGCAAGAAGGAACCACTGATGCCACGTCCATTTAAAGTTCCTTTTGGAAAGTGGGTGGGTATTTTGGCCTTTGCATCCAGTTTGGGATTATTTTACCTTTATCTTCCTGGCAACCCATCGGCCCTCAATGGCATCGAATGGACGATTGTAGCTTGCTGGCTATTGATTGGTTTGTTCTTCTATTTCTGGGCTAGTCGGGTATATACCCGAAAAGGCATGCGTGAAAAGATGGATAATCATTTGGAGAACTGAAACATTTTTTTTACCACAGAGAACGCGAAGGATTACATGAAGGGCATAATTGGATTTATTTACCACATAGACACATAGAAAACATTGCTTTTGAATAGGAGCTCTTATATTATTTCTTACTTTTTGGATATTGATCATTGAATCTGAATGTTGATAATTCATACTTAGCAATGAATCTCTCTAATCATCATCAATTTACTATTTTTAAAATCATCCTACCCAATGACCAAAAACTTCAATGATTAATCGAGTTCCACCTATTGAAAAACGCCTCCAACTCGGAATGGCTGAGCGCTTGAAACTGGATAAACTTCCAAGATGGGTTCATGGCATTGGTTTGGGTGGAACCGGACTAGTCCTATTGTTATTTATTATAATTTTTGCCGCATTCAAAGATGTCCCCGTTTGGGCAGAATGGGTTCCTGCGGATGAATTCATCAATCCTGAATATGGAGAGCACATCTATCCCGACAGCGTCTTCCGCACTCGGATAAATACCTGGTCAAATCTGATCTATGTCTGTTTTGGATTCTATACCATTGGCTTGGCGATTTACGATTGGAAGCGGAAACTCCCACTGGAACGAGGTTATATGACATTTGCTCCAATCCTTACTTTTCTCTTTGGGTTATCCGGAATTTACCTTGGTTTGGGAAGCGGATTTTTTCATGCTTCGCTGACCAAATACGGTCAGCAATGTGATGTGGGAGGGATGTATGCCACCATGATTTGTATGGTTGCTATCGCTGTTGGGAGTTGGTTGCCAAAGATGCGGGCCCTACGAACCCGTCATATTTTTCCAAGCTGGCCGGTTCTTGCAATTATTACGATTTTCGGTTCAGTATACTTTTCGTACTACAAATGGGAATATTCCTTTTCTCAGATCTCGACTTACCTCAGCGGAACCCTTTTTCTATTTGCAACAGTGAGCCTAATTCAACCTAGCAAATACTTACAAATCCGCTGGTTTGTGGCGGGAGTAATAGCCATTACTTTGGGTTCAAAAATCCGTGACCTAGATATAAGCGATCAATTCACTGGTCCATATTCTATCTTTCAAGGACATGCTATCTGGCATCTAGTTTCCTGTCTACTTTACGTGTTTTTGTTTTTATACTTTCGGTCGGAGGAGCGGGATGAAAATGGGTAAGCAAAAAGGAGGGCAGTAATAGCAGGCCAAATGAACAAATCGAGTGCTATAATGATTTAAGTAGAGACTGACCCTTAGACTTTACCAATGAAAATCGCATTAATCATATTCGGAATAATCATCGTCTTATTTGTCATTGTACAGCTTTTTGCGCTGAACAGCCAGCGAAATATTGAAACTTATTCTTACCGGGTCATTAAAAAATATGATTTATTCGAAATACGTAGCTACGAAGCAACTTTGTTTACTTCCGTCCAACTATCAGGGAATAAATATAAAGATGCTTCAGGCAAAGGATTCTCCATTTTGGCTGGCTATATTTTTGGAGGAAATGATAGAAAGGAAAAAATAGCAATGACTTCGCCGGTTGCCATGTCTTTGGAAGATTCCATGACTATGATGTTTATGGTACCAAAGAAATTTAACAAAGCAACACTTCCTCAACCAGATCAATCTCAGATCGAATTCCTGGAAGAACCAGCAAAAACTGTCGCTGCCATCACCTTTGGAGGTTGGGCTACAGATGACAAAATCGAAGTCTACAAACAGAAATTAATCACCGCTTTAGCTGCTGCCGGAATTAAGCATACCAATCACTTTTCACTTTTAGGCTATAATGCACCATATGAGGTACTGAACCGTAAAAATGAAGTTATTGTCGAGTTGGAAGCTTCAGTTAGGGATAAATAATTTTTATATAAATATGCTTAGAAACTAAAATCAGGAAGGACTTCAGAATGGAACGATGCTGGAGGATCGAAAAAATTCCAATTGCTATGCCGAGTTTCGAATTCCTAAAAGCGTGGATATTACCTTTTTCAAGCTTCATAATCCCATTGACAATTTCACTAATAATGCTAGTTCTTAAGGAAAAATGAACGTTTAGCGGCTCGGATTTTTCAAAAAGAATAGATTTATTATTCGGGAACCGTAGACAAAACAGGTAACTATCTGATTTGATTCAGGTTAACTTCCCACTACAATGAGGAATTCCGGATTAGCACAGACGTTAATCAGACATTAGCAGACCATTCCACTCCTTGATCCACTATACCTCCAACTTTATTGACTCCAGGTCAATAGGATCACTTAAGAAAGCTTTGATCCATCAAATCAAAAAAGAGTAAGCGAAATCCTCCTGTTGATCACTGCTCATTAAAGGGATATGAATTATGATCTTCTGAATTTTAGCCTGAGGATAGATTGGTCTTAAGCACCGCCAGTTCAATTGTTTGAAAATCGTAAGTATTGATTTGAATTCCATTAAAAACACAGCATTCCAGCCTCTTTCTTTGTACCATCAATTTATCTTCAAATGATACAAAAAAGATTTCTTCAGGTTCTGCTCTTTGGAATGCTAGTATTTTCATTTACTGCTGCCTTTTCACAGGAGTCGGACACTACCAAAAGTTTTCATTTCAATGGGAATGTAAGTGTCTCGAATAATGGGTTTTCCTTCATTCCTACCTTCAACTTGGGAAAGCCAGCAGCAATTGCCACGCTTTCCATTGGAGGCGATCGCTTTAGTTTTGACCCACAGTTCCGCTTTGATCTGGACGGGCTAAGACCTTGGTCTTTTATTTTTATCTGGCGCTACAAAGTGATCAAAACTGATCGCTGGATGGTCAGAGCAGGGCTTCATTTACCAGCTATCGCATTTCGTACCCGAGAAGTGGATCATAAAGGAATAATGGTTGAGGAAGTTTATGCCCAGCGTTTTATCACCCCAGAACTCACAACCTCCTACACAATTTCAGACCGCCTAAGTATTGGGACCTATTATATTTATGGTAGAGGTTTAGAGAAAGAAGGTCAATCCAAAAACACTCATTTTATTTCACTACAGTTTGGAGTCCGTGATATTAGGATTTCAGAGCAGGTCTATCTGAATTGGAATCCTGAGCTCTATTACTTGGATATCGATGGTGCAGATGGTGTTTATGTCGCTCAAAACCTTACACTGACTCACAAAAAATCCCCATTTTCTATCTCCTCTATGATGAATAAGGGAATTGATACCACTATTAATTCTGGAAACCTCGATTGGAATATCAGTCTAACCTATTCTTTCAAGAATGAGCTCAAAAAGAAATAGATGCGTGAGCTCTGGATAGATTTATTTGATTATTGTAAATTTCATAACATGAAAAGTATTGAATCCTTAGAAGAGTTTTATAATCGAAAATTAGAATGGCTTCCCGAAGAACTGAAGAAAGATATTGGCCATTTCAATCTTTTTCATCTGGAACCTTATGTGGAAGGAAAACCTACGATGATCCCTTATCGGAGAAGAGATTTTTATAAAGTCATGTTGGTTAAAGGCAGCGGTAGGGTTCATTATGCCGATAAGGTAGTCGAGGTGAAAAAGCAGGCGCTGTCTTTTTCAAATCCACAAATCCCGTATAAATGGGAACATTTGGATCAAATACGGGAGGGAGTGTATTGTGTATTCAATTCCCAATTCTTTCATCAGTTTGGACAGTTCGGAGAATATGAAGTTTTTCAACCCAGCGGAAACCATATTTATGAGCTCAGCGATGCGCAATTAATTGAAGTCGAAGCGCTCTTTGAAAAGATGGAAACGGAATTCAATTCCGGCTATAAATATAAATTTGATAGGATTCGAAATCAGATTTTTGAAATACTCCATTTTGCGTTGAAACTAGAACCATCCAGCACACTTGGAGATAAACCGATCAATGCATCTCAGCGGATTTCCATGCTTTTTGTTGAACTTCTGGAGCGGCAATTTCCCATTGATGATTCTCATCAATCGGTCAACTTGAGAAGCGCTTCAGATTTTG
>JAFMBQ010000576.1 GCA_017858365.1 Algoriphagus sp.
CATCGCGGGTAAACTCAAATTCGACTACCCACTATATTCCACCTAGAGCCAAAAATTATTGATAAAAAAATTAACCTTTTTAAAAATTTTATACTTAAAAATGCTGATAATCAATATATTATTCTTTTCAATCCTGAAAAAAGTAGCTGCGTAAACAAAAAATGCTTTTCATCACAAAAAGCATTTTTTTTTAAAAAGTAAAGGTTTTTTAAAATCTAAATGAATTGGAGATCCAAACTCCAAAAATGGGAGTAATCAATCTCTTTTACCATTATTATCAAGGCATTTGCAAATTCTTGTTTGCAGGACTTCACTTGAAAAGGATATTCTTGAGAGTTGGTTTCTAAAACATCCAATGAACCAAAAAATCGGCCTAATTCTTCCTTAGAGTTAGAATTAATAAATACACAATCCTTACGGTTTCCGCAGGATTCAATCAGGAATTTCGCATTTGAAGTTTGAATGATCATTTCTCTTACTAGTTGAATGCTAAAATTAAGGTACCTCGTGATGAAATTTATACCCTGTACAGGGTATTTTTCAGAAAAACAGAAATAAATCAAAAATAATAATCAGTGATTTACAGTGTTTTAAGAGTAACCTTTAAGTTGTGTCGCATCAAAAGCAGTTTCACTTGCTAAAATCGAATCTATTGGATTATATTTGCATCGCTTTGACGATTTGAAAACATTGAATTTAGAAAAGATTCAAGACATACAGAGAGTTGGGTGAGTGGCTTAAACCAGCAGTTTGCTAAACTGTCGTACGGGTCATACTGTACCGGGGGTTCGAATCCCCCACTCTCTGCAAAACAGGCTCTCAAAGCCTCTAAAGGACGTTTTTCTTCGGAAGACGTCCTTTTTTTGTGGATTTTGCAGAGTGATTCAAGCCAGATCTAATTTTTTATAACCTGTTGGTTATCAGGATTTAAATCCAGTTTATTAGCATCATTTTGATTCTTGAAATTGACGCATATATTATTAGTCAATTAGTTGAAAAACCCAAAGTTTTCAATCAAAGTCAAATAAAATTGGAATTTGCCATGCTCCCAGAAACATCAAAATAATGACGCTAGAAAAATCAACCAAATACCTGTTTATCAACCTGTTCAATAATTGAACATCTTGATTTTTAGGTTCGAATCCATAACCTTTAGGAACCCTCAGTCCCAACAAATCATGATAGAGAGAAGCTTCGGATTAATATTCTTCTTGAAACAAAGCAAGGATGCCCACAGAAATGAAAGAACAGTTTACACTCGGATTACGGTGAATAAAAAGTCCAAAGACATTTCACTTATGTATCCCTGGTCCATCGAAAGATGGGATATCAAATCAGGCAGAGCAATGGGCAATAAAGCTGATGCAAAAGAGCTTAATGCCTTTTTGGAGACGATTAGATTTAAAGTCTTGGAAGGAAGACGAACTTTAATGGAATCAAACACAGAAATCACAGCTGAAAATCTCAAAAATATTCTCCTTGGGAAGACTGATGAAAACCGAAAACTTCTGAAAGTATTTGAAGATCACAATCGACAAATGGAAGCTTTGGTTGGTAAAGAGTTTTCTGAAGGCACTATGGAACGCTATACCACCTCCTTAGCACATACCCGAGCCTATATCATCTGGAAGTACAAGAAAGAGGATATTTCCATCCTAGACCTTAATTATGAGTTTATAGCCGATTATGCTTTTTGGTTCAAAACTGAGCGGAATTGCGCCCACAATACTACCATGAAGTATTTATCCAATCTCAAAAAAATCGTATTGATTTGCCTGAAAAAAGGATGGATACAAAAAGACCCCTTTATTGAATTTAAGATGGTTAGGAAAGAGGTAAAAAGAGAGGTATTATCTAAGGAGGAATTAGAAATGATTGGTAAGAAAGTTCTTCACTCCGCAAGGCTGGATCAGGTAAGGGATATTTTCCTGTTCAGTTGCTACACAGGATTAGCATATGTTGATGTCAAGAATTTGAAGCGGAAACAGCTGACCGTTGGAGTAGATGGAGAACAATGGATTTTCACAGAACGAAAGAAAACCGACACCACAACCCATATTCCTATCCTACCCCAAGCAATGAAACTAATTAAAAAATATCAGAATCATCCTGAGTGCGAAAACCAAGGGGAAGTTCTACCCGTACTCAGTAACCAGAAAATGAATTCGTACTTAAAGGAAATTGCTGATCTAAGTGGGGTTAGAAAAGAACTAACCTTCCATATCGCAAGACATACATTCGCTACCACAATTACCCTCGCCAATGGCGTACCGATTGAAACGGTTTCAAAATTAATGGGTCATAAATCACTCAAACAGACCCAGCACTATGCGAAAATCTTGGATAACAAAATATCTGAAGACATGAAGAACTTGAGGGAGAGATTGAGTGGAGCCTAGCCTGTTACGAATCTACCAATCCCTCAGCGTAAATAAATACTATAGTTCAGATTACAGCTTTAATCATCAAAAATTCTTTTATACTTTTTTCAAAAAAATGAATGGCGAAGTATACTTTGATCAATCCCACCGTAGATGGGGCGTCGAGACTAATATGAACAAGGTGGGGTAGTTACTCCTAAACCTGAATTCCTTTTTTAAACTTTAAATTTTCCTTAACAATTCCTGAAACTTATACCTAAATTTTATGTTCAAATTTCCTAATCCAATATCTGCGGTAGCAGGCTTGGAGCAAGGGAAGTGGCTGAAGAAAATCCGACTCACCCACAATCCTTTTTCCTGAAATAGGAACAAATCAAGGAAAGGGGATTGGGTGATCTTAAATTAAATCACTCCAATATAAAATTAAGACTTGAAAGAAGATCGTACTGTACTGGAATTGAAAATTCTCAAATCAAAAGGGATGCAAAAGCTTCAATCGCACTAAGTTGATCTGAATAAAATCAACATTGACAAAAATATAGAGGTGCGAATTTTCATTTCAAAAAAAATTGGAAATAATATCCCCAATATTTACCCATTTAGAGGTGTCCTTTTAATTGCATATATTTATAGCTTTTCAAACGCTCAAAATG
>JAFMBQ010000577.1 GCA_017858365.1 Algoriphagus sp.
TTTCTTTGTCATCTATTTGTAAAATTAGCAGACACACTTAACTGAACACTCTCGAGCCCTATTTCTTAAGATTCCAAAAAATCAAAACCAGCCAATCCCGCTCTAATTTGTATCTGTTTTTTTCAACGAACTCATGAATTTTCGCTTTTGGAAACTGTTCTCTCATTTTCTCCTCATTTTTGAGGTAATTATTAAGGAAAGTATTAGAAGTAAGGCGCTGAATTAGTTGATTATGAGTTTGCCACCTTGGAAAGTTTATCAAGCTAAACCCATCAATGTCGTTTTCAATTTTTTTATATTGATTTAAAACATTAAACTCTCTATCCAAAAAAACCAGGTGAGACTCAGTTTTTCCATTTGCTAGAAACATGAAGTACTTATTCTCAATCGCAAAAAACTTGCTAATATATTCTACATATGAATAAGATTCAGATTTTCTACCATCTGTAAATTCTCCATTTTTGTAAATTAAACGCATATCATCTGTAAGACTTGATCTACCAAAGTCGAATGTTTTAATTCTTTTTAAATTACCATTGAGATCAAAGAAAGCAACATCATATGAAAAAGGAATATTTAAGAAAAGTTGATCTTCAAAGTTGTCAATAATAAAACTATTCTCTAAAGAAAGAATTTTTCCCCCATATTTTCTTTTTGCTGGGTAGTCTTGATTTAAAATCTCTCCATTCGAGCCTTCTTTTACAAAATTGTACTCTCCATCATTTAATCGATTATTGAAGAAATGTAATTTGAATTTATCTGAAGAAAAGAAGTTTAGAGCCTTATTACTTGCAGGTTCTTCGTACAGAAAAGCCCCATCAAAATTAAAAGCAATAAACTTATTTAGCTGGGTATCTTTAATTATTACTTTATTTTCCTCTATCTGAAAATCATCAATGTATTGAAATTGCTTTGGTCCCCCTCCTTCACTTTTGATAATATTTTTCACTTCGCCATGACGATCTATAATAAAAATATTGTTTAAACTTTGATCCTCGATAAATATCAAATCTTCATACGCGACAAGCATATAGGGTTGTACGATAGGTAAAGAATCTGAATAATTAACCAACATATATTCAAATGATTCTATAAAGTCGGATGCCAGTCCTGGGAGAGATTTACTTAAATCTATTGAATCCGAAGTCGACAATTTATCGGGAGAGCAAGATGAAATAAGAATAATTAAATAAAATAACAGAAGATTTTTCATCTGACAAGTTTACTGTTTAGACTCAAGTATCATTTAAAATGATTCTTGGAAAAATAAAAATTTGAAAAAGTTACAAGCCCGTAGGACCTGTAACTTTATTTAAGTGAAATTAAAAACTAAAACTCACCCAAAACCCTCAAATTCAGGACAAGTTGTTTGCTGACTAACTTGACACCACTCTTTTCCATCAGGTCTACATCTAGTTTGAGTCCCACCTGAATCGGGACATGCTTCATCTATAGTATAATATCCATAGGCAACGACTTGAGCTTCAGATCTGAAAGGCATTGAACTCAATACTAGTAGGCTAAACCCAAAAATAACTCTGATAAATTTTTTCATTTGTTATATGATTAATTTCATCCCTTTCTCAACACGACGGGCGGAATTGGCACTCCCCG
Organism: Algoriphagus sp.; assembly: GCA_017858365.1. GTDB lineage: Bacteria > Bacteroidota > Bacteroidia > Cytophagales > Cyclobacteriaceae > Algoriphagus. The sequence continues at coordinate 1,615 of JAFMBQ010000577.1, forward strand.
TGAAATTTTATCTGCGGGCTGGAAATGAAATTTCACACCTAAATATGATCACAATAACACTATTTTCCTAGTATTTTATGTTAAATTTTTGCTTTTTTAGTTTGAAAAGCACTTTTAAAAATTTGAAACACAATAATTTCAATAACTATACGGTACATTATTCTTTATACCTCATCCTATAAAACAGATTATAATCTAGCTCTATATCTCCTGCAGCCGCTTTGATCAGTAAAGAACCGTCGGCCAGACCAAGATTTACATTTCCCGAGACAGGTAGTTCATTCAAGATCCCCAGTTGCTTTCCATCTTTGATTACGATATAACGAGGTTTTCGATATTGAGCTACAACCTTTCCCCATTCAGGATCTTGAGTATAATTTTCATCTTTTGCACGGAATCCCGAATAAACTTCCTCAGGAATATGGGTGTAAAAAATGACTAACAGGTATTCCCCAAAATTTTTAACATCACTGAAAGAAGGATACAGCAAGCTTTCCCGCTCGGGATCTGGAATCGATTGACTTCGCTCAGGGTGAGTCAGCGGAACTGCGCGCTCATTTTTCAGCTGATTGCCTTCAAGGTCAAATAAGAAAAGCTGATCCCCGATCGGAGGTAACACTGCTACAATTTTCCGCTTGGTGTCAAAAGCCAAATACGGAAAGCTTTGTCCGATCCAGCGCTGGGACTTTTTAGGTTCCCAATCATTTGGGTAGAGATTCAAATAGCTAATGGAATCTGCATCAAGCTCATAAAGAAAACCTGTGTTTGCTTTGTTGTAAAAATCAGCTCCGATTTTTTCCGGATTTAGGTCAGCGGGATTATAAGCATTCGTTTCTTCTCCGATCATCAAACGTTCGTCACTTTCTTCCCAAACCGTAAAAGTCTGCCGAAAAAAAGACAAGAATATCGAATTAAGACCAGTTGCTGCTCCGGAAATTTTTTCCACTTTCCGGAAGTCCGTGTTGAAAACGTGGAAATCCATATTTTCAGACAACTCCTTAAAGATGTATTGATCCGCTCCAAAAAATCTTCCTTCCCAAATCATGGAAACTTGATTGGGGCCTTCTCCTGTGAGTTCAGGTTGTGCGATAATTCCCCCAGCAGCATCGATCAAATAGATCCCTCCACCTTTTCGCTCCTTCATCAAGTACTGTTCCTTCTGCTCATGGTAATCCAAGATGATCAAGTCCTGCAGGACATCTACCCTTAGCGAATCAACTACCTCAAATTCAAGAATTTGATTCGGAGTGGATTCGGATAGTTTTTCTACTTTTTCTCCGCAGGAGGTGAAAAATACTAGCAATGAACTTAGAACTCCAACAATTAATCTTCTCATAGAAACTTAGCTTTTGGCTATTAGTCCAGAAAAACCAATTTTATAGGACTTGAAAGTCTAAAATTGCTCAAAAAATTAAC
>JAFMBQ010000578.1 GCA_017858365.1 Algoriphagus sp.
CTCAACTTCCTCAACAGCTGTATTTGCATCAGAATCTAAACTTGTTTCCACAGAGTTTTTTAACTCTTCTTGGGATTCAGTTTCGAGCACTTCGCTTGTCTCAGCTGCATTTTTAGAGGATTCGGGATCTAACTCTTCCTCATCTTTTGAGGTAATAGGTGATTCGGAATTCTCTTTACCCTTTGCGTCCATGGATTTGGAATCTTGGGTCACCTTGTCTTGATTAGACAATTCGTTACTTTTCTCAGTCATAAAAACGGTACTATTTCGAGGCAATATGGGCAAAAGTAGGCATTTTGCCTAATTTAATCTTGGGTCCAAAGGATAATTTGCGATTACTTTATACTCGCCTCCCATGTTTTTCAAGAGGTTTTTCCATAACTCTTCTGGGGTATATTCAAAATTTTCAACTTCCAGATTTTGGGTGCAAATTATCCATGTACTTTCTTCTAGCTCGTCATTTAATTGTCCGGCACCCCAGCCACTGTATCCCAAGAAGAATCTAACTGAATCAGAATTAAGTTGACCGAGGCTCAATTTCTCTTGAAGTGTATCAAAGTCGCCCCCCCACCATAGATTATTTCCTAGTGAAATACTTCCATCAAGAACTTTATCCCCGAAATAAATAAAATGAAGGGTGTTTTGCTCCACAGGTCCTCCAACGAATACATTGATATCCAAAAAGCTCAGTTTCTCTACCAATTCGCCAAGTTTCAAAATTGAAGGCTTATTAAGCACCAACCCAAAACTTCCCTCTTCGGAATGCTCGCAGAGTAAGATCACAGACCTGACAAAATTCTCATCCTGTAGGAATGGTTCGGAGATTAATAGATCTCCTGCCTTTGCATTTGCGGTTTCACCTTTATTCATAAGCGAGCTAATAAGAATTATCGAAAAATATAAAGCATAATTTTTTAAATGCAATGGCAATGGTACTTTTATCTGCAAGAAATCTAGTCAGAATATAACATCATGGAAATTTCATCTATTCGTAAAGAATATACACTCAAATCACTTGATCTTGAAGGATTGAATCCAAATCCAATAGCCCAATTTAAAATTTGGCTTCAAGAGGCTTTAGCCTCAGAGGTTTTAGAGGTAAATGCGATGACTTTATCGACTATAGGATTGGACGGTTCACCAAATGGAAGAATTGTCTTATTGAAGGAAGTTGACAATGGATTTGTTTTTTTCACTAACTACCAAAGTGAAAAAGGAAAAGAACTTGAGGTTTCAGGAAAAGCTTCGTTAACATTCTTTTGGGCAGAATTGGAGCGTCAGGTTAGGATAAAGGGAGTAGTTACTAAAATAGCAGAACCAGAATCAGATGCCTATTTTTTTTCTCGTCCAATAGCGTCTCAAATTGGAGCTTGGACTTCACCGCAAAGTCAAAAAATCGAATCCCGAGAAATTTTGGATCAGAGACAGCAGGAAGTGGAAATGAGATTTCAAAAAGAGCCTATGATCAGACCTGCACACTGGGGTGGCTATCGATTGGTACCAAGCTCAGTTGAATTTTGGCAAGGAAGACCTAGTAGACTTCACGATCGTGTATCCTATATAATAGAGAATGAGGGCTGGTCAATGGGTAGATTGGCGCCTTGATTAGATCAAATTGAATAAATCGGTTACTCCTGGAATTCGTTCGACAGTGAATCCTTCGCCGTATTTCACCATGATTTTATGTCCATATTCTCTTGCTCGGGCCTCTATAAACGGTATAAAATCCGGATCTGAGATAAATGATGTAGGCTCTTTACTAGTAGGATCATAAAACTGAGATCGAAAAGCCATAATGCTATCAATTTTTGTTTGCCAATAGGGAGTAATATCCACTACAAAATCAGGATTAATAAAATTATTCTGGATATAATGGTAAACAACTTTTGGGCGCCAAGGAGATTGATTAGTACCCTCAAAGGAGGTTTCAATCTTACGAAGACCACTCATAAAACAAGCCTGAGTAGCAAGACTTGAACCTTTACCATGGTCAGGATGCCGATCAGAAATGGCATTTGCAATGACAATTTCTGGCTGATATTTTCTGATCATTTCCACCAATTTGAGTTGGTGAGTTTCATCATTTTTAAAAAACACATCTTTGAACCCGACATTTTCCCTTGCAGAAAGCTGAAGGATTTTAGCTGCCTTGGCTGATTCTTGAAGTCTGATTTCTGGTGTACCTCTTGTACCCATTTCGCCTTGAGTAAAATCTACGACTCCAACTTTCTTTCCCTGCGCTACTAAAGCAGCTATTGTGCCAGAGCAACCCAATTCTGCATCATCAGGATGTGCTGCAAATACCAATACATCAAGCTTTGTCATGTAATCTAATTCTTTGGTTATCGAACTTTCAAGTTTTGACCAATTTTCAAAATTGATCGGGTTGAAATTCCATTTAATTTAGTCAGGGAACTTACTGATACCCCGTACTTTCTAGCTATTGAGCCTAAATTTTCTCCTTTTTTTACTCGATGATAGGCATTTGTACGAGCTACAGATGTGCTGCCAACAACATGAGAAAATAAGGAAGGAGTAATTAAATAATTTGGCCCTTTAATAGAATTATTTTCAAAGTCGTAGACTTTTTGAGTATCGAAAGCAAGCCCTCTATATCGTAGCTCATAGTGCAAATGTGAACCAGTACTCCTACCTGTATTTCCGCCTTTTGCAATTAAGTCTCCGGCTTTTACTTCTTGGCCAATCTCGACCAGTTGTTTAGAAAGATGCCCATAAAGTGTTTCCAGGCCATTTTTGTGCCGAATGACTATGTAGTATCCATACCCGTATCGGTCATAAGATTTGATCCGCACAATTCCATCAAATCCACTATAAACTGGATCACCTGTAGTAAGATCGAGATCAGTCCCATAGTGCCATCTTCGCCACCGGTAACCAAAGCCAGATGTTACAGACGTCTGATCGAGGGGCATTTTCCAATCATACCCAAAAAAAGGATCATATAATCTGACATTGATCGAATCTTTGAAACTCTTCAAATCAAAATTATAAATATCGATTTTGTTTGA
>JAFMBQ010000579.1 GCA_017858365.1 Algoriphagus sp.
TAAAATATCGTAATCTTAGTTTAACCATCACCCACTAAAATTCATATAGAGCCTAGATTCAGATACCATTCAAGCCATTAATGATTCTAATTTGCCAGGAAAATTTTCTACAACGCACATAGGCTATCCCTTTCTTAAAACTGGGAGCAACTTTGAAAAATCTTCCTATTTTGAAGAATTCGAGATTTATCTTAGTTCATTCAATATCAATGAAATTCAGAGGGTCTTAAATGAAGTGGAAAATCAAGGTTATCAGGCAGATATTGGCATGATCATGGATTATTTTAGATTCGTTAAAGCAAATCCAACTATCTTTATGAATCTTTTGAAAGGAGTACTATAATGAAAAGAGAACTTTTTTATTCGATTTTAAAATACAAACAGGGTTTGATTCTGGGTGAATCCTTGAATGCGGGTATATTATTCTTTGATCCACAATCACATCATTTCAGTTTTGAAGTAGGCGATTTAAAAAGGATTGCTAAAGCTTATCCAGAGCTTAATGTGAATTTTCTCAATCAATTTATAAGCACATTAGAAAACAACATCAATAGATTGGGAGGGGGTAATATCTTTCAATTACAAGAGGATAAATTAGAAAATTTTATTGCGAAAGAACTGTTTTACTCAGATGCAGCAGGGTTATCATTTGAATCAGTGGAGCGAATTCCAATTTCAGAAAATAGTGATTCCAGTAAAACCAAACATTACCTGAAAGAACTATACCTTGTTGGTCAAGGTGTATTGGAAGGACAAAGAAGAAAAAGAAATGAGGAATTTATTCTTTCTGAAGTCAACAAAATTTTAAAAAGAAAAGACCCGAGTTTCATAAATAGGATTGAAAGAAACAAGACAATTACTACTCCTTTGATTCAGTTTACATTTGACTTTTTTTGGAAAAGTAATGAAAATCATTTAGCAAAAGCCATAGCATTTGATTTGGAGAGTGGGATTCTCATTCAGAATAAAGCTTTGCAAATTTATGGAGCTTTGGAACAATTAAAACCAGCTTTATTGGAAGTGAGTCGAAGATCTAATGTGGATTTGTTAGTCTCTAAGCCTATTGAAAAAAGTAATTTCAAAGAATTTGACAAAGCTTTAGAAATTATATCCAGTGTAAAAGTTCCAGTAAATATTTCTTTGGAGAAAGATTGGAATAGGTATACTGATAATATAATCAGTAATGCTGAGGAGTTAACTTTTTTATAGAAAACTCGCTTCCTACCTTTAAATCCGGAACCTTAGGTCTAGGCGTAATTTTTAATCTAGCCTTTTGATTTCTAAAGATTTGTAATTCCGTTTTTTCTAAAAGTATCTTTTCACCTTCAGCACTATAATTAGACATTTCTCACTGAGAATGATTATCCACAAGTTGACCAGGATAAAGTGCATAAGGAGATTTTTGAGCTGTCCGAGGATTTCAAGAAGTATCTGAGCAGGTGATTCCTCCTTCGGAGCTACTTTAAGTATTTTTCATTTACCCAAGAACGATCATCCTTTTTCAAGCTATAAGATGCTAGCTACCAACCCGAAGCAAAAGGAATTATCGAAAATTTTTAATAACTTATATATCAACCAAATAACTTTATCATGGCAAAAGTAATTATTACCGCAAAAGTGGAGGATTCCGTCAAGTGGGAAGAAGGTTTCCGAACCCATGGCGAATTGTTTAAGCGCCAAACCTGTGTTAGTCCCGTTCATATTTCCATCCACGATGGGAATGAAGTAGCACTTTTATTTGAAGTTGAAAACGTGGACACTTACATGCAAATTCTAGATACCGAAGGGCCAGCTGCGATGGCAAATGATGGTGTAATCCGGGAGACGGTGAAGATATTCGTAATGGACAAAGAGTTTCATATCTAGAATCCTCACTAATTCACTTCCAGCATCTAGTTGAATGCTAGTCTAGGCGTAATTACAAATTACGCCTATCTTTTTTAGGAATTTGTAATTCGGTAATCTGTAACTAAATGGCTTATTTTTCAAGTATCCGTATCTGACCCTCGCCCATACTTGGCTCACGGTTGCGTACCAAATGATTGTACACTTTACCTTTTTCAAAATCGAGAATCTGACTGACTACCATGCCATTGGCCTCGCTCCAACTAATAAACAGTTTGTTCGAATCGATCCATTCTGCGGCGTAAGTTTCATTTTCTTTCACACCTTTCTCCTCGCCAGTCATAGCCTCCCAATGCATAGTCGTATCGCTGTCGAAGGTGACATGATAAATACTCACTCCGTATCGATATTCAATTGTTTTGCCCACCAAATCGAGGCTTGATTTACTTTCTCGGGAGGAGCAGGCAGCAAGTGCCAGTGCTATCAAAAATCCATAAATACCTTTCATGTGTTTATAATTTTTCTTTTAGGCCACATAGATTCTCGCAGGGTATAATTATCTCACTGTGTGACTTTTGAGTCATGCTCGATTTCATTTGCTTTAGCATTAAATTCCATTTTGTAAAAATGCCAACAAGTCGGCCAGCTCCTGTGGAGTCATGCTGTTTTCAAGTCCTTCCATCATCAGCGAAGTTCCTAAGGACCGAAATGCTTTGACATCCGACTTATTGATCGTGACACTTTCTCCGCCCGTCTTTTTGATGGTAATATGCTGGTCGGTTTCGGTGGCAACAATACCTACGTGCACGACTCCGGCCTTGGTCTCCAGTCGGTGATTGATGTATTTGGTATCGACTGCTGCATTGGGATCCAGAATGTCGTGAAGGTTGGTTTCTTTACTCTTGCGGCTGATCTCCGTAAGCACGGGGCCGACTTCATTTCCGCGGGTGCCATAGACATGGCAATTCGCACAGATGCTTTCGAAAACTTTTCCCCCATTCACAAGGGAGCCTTCCAGCGCCAAAGCGGGCTTCATTTGGTCAATTGCCTCTTGTCGATTCGTCACCCCAGAGTCGGTGAATAATTTCTCCGCCCTGCGTTTCGTGTCTTCATTATCTGTCCACCAAAGCAAGGTTCGTCTGCGCTCCAAATCAAAATTCATTTCGCCGATATTGATGC
>JAFMBQ010000062.1 GCA_017858365.1 Algoriphagus sp.
CAGGCAGGCAAAGACAAGTTGTGGATTTATTAAGTCTTTTTCAATCCTCTCAAATCATTGGTCTATTTGGGGATAATGGATCCGGTAAAAGTACCATTTCTCAAAAAGCATTGCTACCAGAACTTCAGAAAGGTTTTTTAGGGATAGGTGGGAAGAAATGGAAGACCGCAACGATTCGACCTGGAGTCACGCCCTTAGAAAATCTTTCTGCGGGAATTTCCAATCTACTAGAGAGCCACCGGAAGCTAAGATTGGAAGAAGAGATCGAACTTGTCGAAAAGATGAAATCTACCAATGAAGGTTTGAGACGAGTTACACAACAGTATTTTGATCATAAAACTGACTGCAACTATCTATTAGTAATAGACAATCTTGAGGATTTATTCCACTTTAAGAGCACCGCTTTAGACAAAAAAAATTGGGAAACCAATGCTAATAGTTTTATACATAACGTCTCAAAATGCGCCTCTTCGCCAGAAATACCATTTTATTTTTTAATTATTTTACGGTCTGATTTCGTTCCCAACATATTTAAATTTCAAAATTTTCATGAATTAATTTCGAAATCTCAGTACTCTCTTCCACAATTCAGAAAGTCTGAATTTCAAGAAGTTATTTTCTCCTTATTAAAACCATACAACGTATTAATTAGTAAAGATGCTGTTGACTTTATTTATATAGAGCTAGGAAAAGATCTTAAAAATCTAAAACTTATTAGCATTTTATTGGAAAAGGCGAGAGAACTAATTAATGAAAATTCTGAAATAGAAATCAACTATCAGGTACTACAGAATATTGACATAAATACACTTTATGAAGAAAAGTTAGAATCTTTTTACAATTCAGTTACAGAATCAGAAAAGAAACTTGTTGAAAAAATATTTAAGCAAATCACCTCAAGTCAGAAAGGATCAAACCAAAGAAATCCAATCCGAATTGACCAACTTTTAAAAGTAATAGGAATTCAATTTTATGAGTTAAAACCAATAATTGACAATATCAATAATAAATTGGATTTTGCTTTGGAAATCAACTATCCATATCAAGAGCGACTAATCTCAGAAGATGATACTTTCATACCAGACACCGCTACAATAAATATAAAGAATGAGGAGTTCATCCAACATTGGCCTAGGCTAGTAGAATGGATTAAGCAAGAAAATGAATCTAAAGAGACCTATATCAGACTAAGCGACACCGCTAAGATGTTTGATCAAGAATTAACAGGTTATTTAAGACCGCCCGACTTGGACTACAATTTCAAATGGTACGAAGAAAAAAATCCTGATGAATTGTGGGCAAATCAATTTAATGGAAATTTTAAAAAAGTTATCGCCTATTTATTAACCAGTAAAGAAAAACATCAAGAGGATATTCTCAAAAAAGAAACATTACAAAAAGAAAAAATAAAACGCATCCGTAAAACAGGTTTTTACATTATTTTAGGAGCATTATTCATAACTATAGTAATTACTGTTTTTGCCTTAAATGCTAGAAAACAGGAAACGATAGCTAATGTAGCCAGAGATAAGGCGGAGAGTGAGAAAGAAAAAGCAAGGTTAGAAAAAGAAAGAGCCGATTTATTATTTACGGAAGCACAAAGTGCCATGAAAGATGCTCAAAGAAGTGAGAAATTCGCTTTGGTCGAAAAATTAAGAGCAGACCATCAATTTGAGCAAGCCAATTTTTTAAGAAAAGACGCAGAAACTAAGAATAAGACAATTTCTGAAACACTTTCTTCATTAGATCTAAAAAGTGCAGAATTAGAATTAAGCGTATCAGAATTGAAAGTTTCTGATTCATTAAAAGGCATTGCCACGAGGGAAGCGCAAAATGCAAGAGCTTATCAGGAGGCATTAAATAAAATATTATCATTAAGAAATAAATTACAAAAAGGAGATTATGAGATTGATGATTTGAATTTACTCTTGAGTGAAATCAAGTCAAGCTACGAGAGTTACGCAATTGCAAGCCAAGGATTCAAGGGTTTAGTACTTCCAAATAATGATTTATATCAGATCCTAATGACCGTTAGGAAAACTTTGGTGGAAAGAGAGATTATTAGTAGTCCCTCAAATGATATAATTTCAGCGCCCAACGGGCTTAGAAAAATAAGCATATCTTCTTCTGGTATATTAGCTTCGGGTGGAGATGATGGTATAATTCTATATTCAAATAAATCAATCGGGAATTTCCCTCTTGAATTTAAAACATATAAAATAGACAATGATAGAATACGAAGTCTAGATTTTATAAATGAAAACGATTTAGCAATTGGAACAGTAAATGGATTACTATATGTTTTAAGAAATAAAACAGGAGAATTATCGGCTATTAATGCAGGAGTGAAATCAAAACAAATTATTGAACAGATAATTAATACTAACGATGGCTTATTTATACTAAGTAAAGGCGAAATCACAAAGATAGACTTAAAAAATGAAAACAAGATAACCAAAGTAACAGCTATAAACGCTGAGCGGATGTTTAAATTTAAAAATAACAAACTTCTAGTAACTGGAAAAAACTCCTCAGATCTATTAGCTTTGGATATATCCACACTCGAATGGAGATCCATCAATTCTGATTTAAATAAAAATCAAATAACGGCATCCATTTCTTCAGGAGAAGAAATATTTTTCGGAATGGAAAATGGTGATGTTTACGCATGTAAGACTATTAATTCAGGCAGTAATCTAAAAATCGAAACGAAATTTGTTATTCCTGCTCACTTATCTAGGATTACAAGTCTTGATTATGATAGTAAAACTCAAAATCTATTTACAGCAAGTTTAGATCAAAAAGCCAATATCTTTGATTTATCCTTAGCAAATCTTGGTCAAAACTATATAATAAATAATCTTATAAAAATTGAGGGCTTTAAAAAGTGGATTTGGGATTTTGGAATTGCTAAAAATGGGAAAGAGACAATAATCCTTACAGTAGATGAAAATGGGGATATAAAATCTTGGCAAACTAGCACAAAAGTGCTTTACAATGAAATATTTCCAAAACAGTAAGTACTGTTTAATTAAATAAGAAGGTAAGAAAAATTTTAAGAGTAAAATTTAATAAGACAAAAAAAGTTAAATTGAAAATAATGATTGATGAGAATTTCTTCTTAGAGAATTTTAAACTTAAAATAATTACTAAACTCATTGATCGAGGATATCTGTTTTTAATCAAGACAGAAGATATGATAATTAATGATTTTTTGAAAACCAAATTAATTGAAAAGACATGGTTATTAAGTTCGTCAAAAAATAATATTGATCAATCAAATATCAATATAAATAATTTTGATTATGATTTTATTGATATTCAGATAGCTAATGATGAAGCATTGGTTACTTTGTTAAATAGGATCGAAAAAAATGAGCAGCATAATTTAAACAAGGTTATTTATTTTTTACCTAAAGTCACGATTTACAAATATTTTGACAATGAATCTATTGAAGATTTATTGTCATCTAGTATTTATATTTCAGAAGAACTACCACTTCTCAAGGAATTCTTATTACAAAAATATTTTAAAACAATTTTTGGAGATGTCGTCGCTACGGCTATAACGGAATATTTTTATGATATCATACATATTAAGAAGACCAGTCTAAATAAAATCTTTTTTCATATATCATCTCACTCTTCTCAGATTTTAAAATTCTCAGAAAATGAGCTTAAAAGTAATTTAAAATCAATTTCATTCGAAAAATTTCTTGATGAAAAGGGAAACTTATTTTTAAAATCCTTGCCTAAGCATCTATCTATAGAAACTATTGAGGAATTTTTTCGAGCCTTCGTTATCATAGAAAAGGATAATTTCACAACCCTGAATTTGAGTTTAGAGGAAATTTCAACCTGTACTCAAGCACCTATTGAAGATTTAATTGAATTAATAGAAATCGCCACATCAACTCAATTTCAAATCCTAATTAAAATAGAAACCAAATATACTTTTAAAGTTGCAGAATATTTATCCGAGTGGAATGACCTAAAAAAATGGGTAAAAAATGAAAAATCTGCTTTTATGCAGTATAAGTCACTAGAAACATTAGCAAATGATTATTTTAAATCTTCTGGAACACTCTTAAATAAAGAACAAATTGAACAAGCCTTAATCTGGAATACTGAAACTCTTATTATCAGTAGTTGGGAAGAAAAATATAAACTTGATGAAGATCTTATATCAAGTTATATATTATTATCTCAAAATAATCTTGAGGAGTCTTTACAAAAACAACAGAAAAAGCGTTCAAGACTTTTAAAAAACACAATCCGAATCAGTATTGCTGTAAGTATTGCATTTTTACTATCATCATTTACGGCCTTAATTGCATACCTCGAGCGGAACTCTGCAATTAAACAGCAAGAACTTGCGATGGAAGCAAAAGAAGATGCCGATAATGCTAGGGAGATTGCTGAAAGCGAAAGATTTCAAGCTATAGAGGCACGAAAAAATGAAAGTTCCGCTTTGAAAAAAGCTGAAGTTGAAAGATTGCTGGCTATTGAATCCAAAGGTCAAGCAGAAATACAGAAAAGGAATGCGTTGAATGCACTAGACAAAGCAAGAATTTCAGAAATGGGAGCCTCTCGAGCCAGAGAAATTGCTGAAAAAAACGAGCAATTAGCGAATGAAGCTACAGAAATCGCTGAAATAAATTTCAAAACCAGTGAACGCCTCCGTAATCAACAAGAAGCAAGAGCCTCAGCATTAGAAGCCTTGGGACATTTCGCTAATAATAATTATAAAAAAGGATTAAATCTCGCTCAATCGGCTTTTTCCAAAAATATAACTAATGGAGGTTTCCCATTACAATCAGATGTTTTTTATGCTCTACTTTATGGTAAATTCAATTTCGAAGAAAGTCAAAACAATATTGACCTAGAATATCCTGCAAAGTTCATCACTTTATCAACCACTAAAGACAAATTAGCAGTATACACCATCAATGGAGAAATTAGGATTTATTCAACCCTAACTGATTTTGCTTTACTCAAAATAATTAAAACTGGGTACATACAATCCATGGAATTTATAAATGATTCTCAAATTTTATTTACAAATATCGCTGGGGATTTATTGATGATAGATATATTAAGTGGCAAGTCCCATTTTTATACTGAGTCATTATTAAACAATAAATATAAAGCCTTATTCAGAATTCCAGGAAACGAAAATAGTTGGATAGCAACCAGCCAAAATGGAGGAGTGGATTTATTGAATTACCAGAAAACAGATGGTTTTTTTAAAGTCAAGGAAAAGAAGGGTGCTAGAATCCAAGCAATGGCTATTGAAAACGATCAGATCGCTTGGGCCGAAAAAAACAATTTTTTTATCTCTGGATTATTTGAGGATGATAAAGAGCTGCTCTTTACCGCACCAAGTGAAATCAGTAGTATCAGTTGGTCACAACTACTCGGAAGTTGGATAGTAGGCTTAAAGAGCGGTCAACTCCTAGCTGCCAACCCAAATACAAAGCAAATATCATTGGAGATTTACGCAATTCATGCTTCTCAAATAAGCCACTTAAAAATCATTCCATATGTGTATGACACAGAATTGATGTTCAGTACAGGTTTTGACGGAAGTATATATATATATGTTTTGGATCAAAACCTTCCATTTTCTACAAGTATTTCCTCCAGGATTAATTTTCCAGAGCACAAGAGTTGGATCACAGGATTTGTTATAGATCCTGAAAAGAAATTAGCATTTTCTATTAGTAATGATAGAACTTTAAAAATTTGGCCTTTATCCATAGAAGAACTCCTTCAAGATAATTAATACAGTATTAATAGAATCCGAAACCATGAAAAAAATATTAACTGTTCTAATTCTTATAATTTATTTAATTAATATTGATGCCGTTGCTCAAAATGGAAATTGCTCAAGTATTACACTTGAAACTAGTAAAGATCGATATGAAATAGGAGATTTTGACAACGTAAAAAAAAACCTGGAGCAATGTGTGAAAAATCAGAGTTTCGGATCGGCTGATGAATTAAATAAGGCTCGAGAATTGTTGGCCTTAACAGCAATTGTGGAAGACAACCTTGAGGACGCTCAAAACTATATTGAAGAAATTGTAAGAAGTAATAGCAAATTTGTACCTAGTTATAGGAATATAGTATTTAATCTATTATTTGACCAAACCAAAAGAGAAACAATAGGTGTCACAGTAAGTTCTGTTTCAAAGAAAGCAGAGGACCTAAATACAGCTCCCGCAACTGTAAAACTCATTTCTCAGGAGGAAATAATAGATCGAGGTTATGTAGATCTTGTAGATTTGTTGAGTGATTTACCTGGTTTTGATATTAGTAAAATATTTGCAGTTACGTATGCAAATATTTATCAATTGGGGTTCCGGCAAGAAAATACGGAACGAACACTTTTTATGGTGGACGGTGTAGAGGAAAATGATCTATGGCTAAATTGGGCATATATTTCCCGACAATATCCAATGTCTAATATAAAAGCCGTAGAAGTATTATATGGCCCATCATCTACCATGTACGGTCCTAGAGCTTTTGTCGGCGCAATTAATGTCATTACTTTCTCACCTAAGGAATTACCGGTAGATAAACTAGGAAAGCCAAAAAATTCTAAGGAAGAGGAGAAAAATTTTTATTTATATGGCAACACGCAAGTCGCAAATTTTCAGACCCGATCTGCAGATATTACTTTAGGATTGATCGGCAAAACAGTCGCTTTGCAAGTCACCGGAAGATACTATAGTTCTGAAGAACATGACCTTTCAAGCACTGAGTTTTATAATTACTCTCCGAATGATATTGATCATTTAAGTTATAAAAAAATGAACAAGAAAGGAGTTGGAAACTCTCTGAATAAATACATGTCGGATTTTAATTTACCTTTTACAAGTCCTTACTACGAAGTTTATAAAAATTATGATGGAAATATAGATAGTATATCGCTTACTCAAGAAGGAATAAATAGAGCAAGAGAATTAGACCGAACCGCTTATACCGGAAAAGTAAATGGTCAACCCATAGGATATTCTAATAATACTGAAGATTATTTTATCGGAGTAAAATTAACAGTTGAGAATTTTCTATTTGGAATAAGACACTGGAAAAGAACAGAGGGGTTTAATTTTTACCAGGACATCGATGTAGCTGGCTCAAAAAATGGATCAGTTTGGTCTCCAGAGAACACAACTGTCTATGCGCAATACGACCGGGAAATAAATGATAAAATCAGCATTTCAAATGTATCAAATTTTTCTCTCCACAGATTAGGAAAGGAATCGAATAAAGTGAATTTTGTGGCTTTCGGTGATCCTAAAGCTAATCTACATTTAGCTCACCTCTTGAATCCAACTGAACTTATCCCAAGTTTAAACGGGCAACAAAGTAATATAGACATTTATGGATCTGAAATAAAGGAACAGGTTAGTTATTCGCTTATTAAAAATGGATGGCGAAACCGATATTATTATTACGAGGCACAACAGTTTAGAAACGAAACCAGATTCTTTTATGATAGTAAAAAAGTGAAAATGTCGGGTGGACTTGATTTGAGAAGCACGTTGACTCAGGGAGATTACTTGATTTACATGGATTATGATACCGAAGCAGAAAATCCAGAGATATATAAGGATAAACAATCAGAGACTTCTCTTGCTAGAGAGAAAGGTATAGTTGAGAACCAAGAAGAAGGAAGTAACATGTTTTCAATTATTGACGTAGGATTCTTTAATCAAGTATCGGTCAATTTAGGGAGTAAATTTATTTTAAGTGGTAGCAGCAGGATAGACTATAATCAAATCAGAAAAAGTGGTGGTTATGGTTTTGCCTTTAGTCCTCGCATTTCAGCCGTTTTCAACACAAAACATACCACATTGAAACTTATTTATTCTAAAGGTCTTCAAAACGTCTCTCAATGGACCAAATATTCAACAGGCGGAGGTAGGTTACCGAATACAAACTTAGATACTGAGTCCATCAATTTTATGAACTTACAATATTTAGGACGACTAGGAAATGGTAATATTGGATGGGAAATAAATGGTTTTATATACCAAATTAAAGATGCTGTAGCGTCAGGTGTTTTAAATGGAATTAGAAAAAACTACAACGCTGGCGAGTACCAAAATATTGGCCTTATGTCAGGTTTCTTTTTTACTTCAATATCTAAAAATTGGAAAATTCAAATCAACCACACACTGTTCAACCCTGAAATGATAAAGTCATCCCTCATGGAACTGGAAAAACCTGTGAGGTCTGGAGATATTGCAAGTCATAGAGTGAACCTATCAATTACGAAGAAAACTCATATAGGTCAGTTAAGTAACGTGATCAATCTACGTGCAAATTATGTCAGTGAACGACCTATTGGCCCAAATACCACCCAAGGCCTAAATCAAGGTGTAAATGGAACTGGTAAAATACCTGAATATCTTTTGGTAAACTCCAACATAGGTTTTAAACTTGAAAGCTTGCCTTTCCTTAGATTAGATTTGAGCATCGAAAACCTTTTAAACAATAATATTCTAGATAAACTAAACTCACAATATTTTCATCCGGGTCCAAGAGAAGCATCTGGTACGTTCAATTTGCCTGGAGATATTGAAGGTAAAAGTTATTCGGATCGAAATGTTCCCTACGTACCACAAAGACCTAGATTTTATTTAGTCAGAATGAGCTTTACCATTTAATTTTAGTCAATGAGAGACTCTAAAGGTTATTATATCCTAATATGGATGGTACTACTATCCCTTGCATTAGGGGTATATATATCCTATTTCTTTGTATTCGTGAACGCACTATTCATTAGTGAAATAGGAACTTCAAAACTACCATTAGCCTATATATTTTCTGGACTAGGAGGCACAATGATCACTTGGCTTTTTAATATCGCAGAAAAAAAATGGGGTTTTGCCAAGTCATCAACACTATTTTGTTTGTTTTTTGCAGTTGTGATGTTTTCCCTTTGGTTTTTTTATATTCAAGGTATTCACCTCTACTTTCTAATCTTTTTTTCATATGCGTGGTTTTGGGTTTCTATTAATTTTACCACATTGATTTTCTGGAAACTACCCAGCTACATATTTAATCTGAGTGAAAATAAAAATTATAACGGTATCATCAGTACAGGAGAAGTAATATCAGCTATAATAGCTTATCTCTCAGTACCTGCCTTACTTAATTTAGATTTCTTTACACGAGATAAACTATTATTAGTTTCTTTTTTTGGTATTGCACTATTTTCATTCATCACATTCATTCTAGGTCAAACAATTAAAAATAAAACTCCAATAAAACAAAAGGAGTCAAATAAAACTTCTAATTCAGATCAAAGCAAATTAATCAAGGAACCATATTTTCAACTTATATTCATATCTGTTTTTCTAGGAGTAATCATACAGCTGTTAGTGGATTTTAGCCTGATGGAGGTATCGGCTCAACAGATGTCAGACCCTAATGAATTAGCTAAATATTTTGCTTTACTTTTCGGTGGTATGAGAGTTTTGGAATTAATATTAAAATCATTTGTATCTAAGTATCTTTTAAGGGAATATGGCGTATTCATTAGCCTTGCAGCATTAATTTTCGCGCTTGCTTTTATTGCTATCATAGGACTCTCATTTTTGTTTTTTGGTTATTTCGGACTGATTTTAATAGTAGCATCACTATGTAAAGTTTTCGAAAGATCTCTATACCGATCAATCTATGCTCCTACTATCAATGTACTTTACCAAGCTTACCCTATCACTAAACGGGCGTTAACACAAAACTATGCTGATGGTTTTGGAAAAACAATAGGTCAACTGATGGCCGCAATCATATTATTTATAATAGCAACTATAGAATCATTCGAAACAAAAGTATTTATTTTACTTATCTGTATTCTGGTGATTTTATTTATCTGGTTAATTGTATCAAAAAAATTAATCTTCCATTACAAAATAGAGTTATTAAATATTCTTAAAAGTTTGGGGAAAAATGATAAATTAACAATTATTAAAAAAGATGCTAGATTCGTAGCAGAAAATCTAATTATGGCTAAAGAAATTAGCCCAAATGTTCAATTAAAAGAAGTTCTATCCGTAGAAGAACAGATTATATTTATAAAATTATTGTTTGATATAGAATCACATGAAAATGAACTAAAAAATAAAGACACAAATCTTAATACCATTTTTAATTCTAGCCCGGACTTGACTAATAATATTAAGTTTTTGATAGAAGCTATAAAAGGTTATGATAAAAATGAGCTTTCCCAAATTTTAAATCACATCACATCACTAAAAGAAAAACTTACAAGAGAAAGCAAACTCCTACATCTATTGAATCTATATATTCAAATATCTCTTATAAAAAAAACCACAAATTTCAAATTTTTTAATTTCAATAAAAAGTTAAGATCCGTAGACTTCTTGTCAAGTGCTTTAATTCAAAATTTAGCTGATTTGAAATTTCAAGATTTAAGTAAACAAGATTATTATTTCTTATTGGAAGAAAGAATACAAAAATACACCTATCTCTTGGCCTGTTACAGAGATATTGGTAAGTCAAATTCTATTTTATCAAACATGGTTTTGTTGGAAATCAAAGCAACAAAAAACGATATTTTATATTCATTAAATTTCCATAATGATCCTATAATTCTAAATCAAATTATCAATATGCTCAATATTGGTGACAAGACACAAGAATTAATTGCACTAGAATTACTTGAATTAATTTTAGAAGAACAGGAAAAAAAATGGATTCTTCCCATATTTAGGGAGAACCAAACAGAAAATATTCTAAATAAACTCGAATCAGAATTTCCTCAAATTCTTATGGGAAAGGAAAAAAGACTGATTTCTATTTTAGCTAATCACTTAATAGATGTTCCAGCCATAATTAAATCAACGGCTTTAATCGAGTTGATAAGTTCATTCCCGGACCCTACTTATTACCAATTGGTTAATACAATTTCCAAAAACTCATCAGGCGTAATTCAATTTGTTGCAAATCGGTTAAAGCAAATAAAAAATAATTCTAATAATAAAGCGCTGGCGACAACTACAAATATTTTCTCTGATTTACTAAATACCTCAACGGATCAATTTCAAAAATCTGAGATATCCACAACCCTTCAATATTTATATTGGATTGAAGATTCCGAATCTGATAATCAAAATGAAAACAAAATGACACCAGTATATAACAATTTATATAAATCAGTTTTTCCAATGGAAAGATTAGAATTAGTGAGCTAGGAGCAGGTGTTTAACTAGTATGATTATCTGCAATCTTGCCAGCATAGGTAAATTGAAGCATTGATGAGTCTGTTAAAGAGTTTTTGACCGGAGGTTTTGTTGAGCTTATAACAAAATTAATCCAGATAGTTCTGCGTTATGCATTCAATGATCATATGGAAAGTTTGCAATTGTTTCTTTAAGTTAATGATGGCAATGTAAACCCATATGAGGTTAAACTTGCCTTCGTTTGATCCAGAGATTACTTTGACATAAACATCGATAAAATCGTACAGATCTAAGAAGGTGGTACTCGTATCTCTTTGACGTACAAAATTAACTTCAATGTATTCTTTAAATAAAATCTAAGCTGTTTTTTGCCCCAAAATTCTATATTTACTTCGTTTAAAAGTATCCACTCCTCATATCAAGCTTTCCCGTCAATGGATCTTACAGACTAATCAATTTGGTCCTAACAATTTCTTTGAATCATTTTTGAGACACTATTAGCAAAAAATCGAGTAGTTGAAGCCTAAGGTTTACAAGCAAATGCAAAAAGATTTTTTAAAGTACCTGATACTTTTATGTGGCTTATGAAGAAGTCTAGATGGAAAAAAATACCAGTGATGCAGGATTTGGCAAAGTCATTTTCTTTCAAGCGGAATGGTTGAAAATCAACTTCAGAGCAGGAAATCGTTTCGTTGGACAAATGAATGATAGAAGCTTTAATCAGTCTGACCGATCAGGACCCAAGGGTCATGTAGGCTAAAAACGATACTATTCCGATGAAAGGGACCTTCCCTAGATGTCCCTGAATGATTGGCGAATAAAGTAAAGAAGTCAAATCACTCTGAATACGTCATTTTGCCAAGGTAAAAGTATCGTCCGGAGCCTCACAGATCACCAAAATTCCTAAGGAGGGAGCTTAGCGTTTATCCGGTTTGGAGCTTCAACTGATTCTACCACCTTTCACATTTGATCGGACGAGAGGAACCATTGGGAATTTGATTTATTATTCCACTCCTGTGTTTTATTCTGGAATTCCGGCGGCCGGCATTTCCACCTCCTTCAGTTTTATCAGGAGTTCCCCTTTTGCTTTCAAAAGGGAAGTGGTTTTCTCGAGTTTTTGCCAATACAAGACCGTCATTCGATGGATTCAAACAGGGCCTTGCAATGGAGGAGCTAAGATCCCGGCATTTTTAAAAATCAGCACTAACCTTCACTTTTTTAAAATCCATTGTTTAACAAAAGCTGTCCAATCCGGAAGCAAAACGGAGCCAAAGTCATTCTTTTGCTATCCACTGTTCTTTAAAAAGGCTCCCAATTGGTTTCCAATCAAATACAAAAGCATGGTTTTCCCCAAATTTCTTTTGAGACTCATTAACAGGCTTAATTCATCCCTAAGTACATAATCGTTGATAATCAGA
The DNA here is from genome assembly GCA_017858365.1 of Algoriphagus sp. Classification (GTDB taxonomy): domain Bacteria; phylum Bacteroidota; class Bacteroidia; order Cytophagales; family Cyclobacteriaceae; genus Algoriphagus. Next base: position 12,638 of record JAFMBQ010000062.1, read on the forward strand.
TAAATACTTAAAACCATTAATAAAATAAATCAATTAAGATTTTAATTAAAACTTAATATTTTGTAGAATTACCTAAAGTTGCTTTAAAAAATATGATTATCCGCAGTGATGCCAGTAACCATATTTCTATGCTTTTCTAGACGGATGACCGATTACGGATGACCGATTCGAACCAAATTCAGGTTCTGCCCTAATTTCTTAAGGGCCATTTCTATCTACTGGTAAAAGTGGATATATACAAGAGAACAACTAATCTTAAACAATCTGTTTTAGCTTAAAATCTAAGCTATTTACTTGATTTTGATTTGTTTGAAGTTAAAATCGATCCTTTTATCCGGATGATTTAGAAACAATTCATCCGTTTTCGATTGATAATAATTGGTTTGCCGTTTTTCACAGCGAAGTATTAAGTCCATAATCTTCGATACCGGCAAAGCTTTTAGAAGAGAGAATTCAATTAACAATTACCATAAAACCAATAATTTATGCGGAACATTTTCAAACAACTTGCAATAATGGCTTGGCTGGTGTTGACCAGTACAAGTTTATTTGCACAAAGAACGGTAACTGGGCAAGTTACCGATGACATAAATGGAGGGTTGCCGGGTGCGCCTATTCTCGTCAAAGGTACCACAACGGGAACAATCGCGGATCTGGATGGAAGTTATTCTATTACCGTACCCAATGATCAGAGTGTTTTGGTTTTTTCCTACTTGGGATATTCCACAGTGGAAGAAATCGTAGGCAACAGAAGCACCATCAATGTGAGCCTCCAACAAACGTTCAGCGGCTTGGATGAGGTGGTGGTGACTGGATATAGCTCCCAATCCCGGAGGGAAATAACCGGAGCGGTAACCTCGGTGGATACCGAAAGTTTGCTATCCATTCCCGCTACTACTTTTGCCCAGCAGTTACAGGGTCGGGCCGCAGGAGTGACGATCATCAATGATGCCACACCGGGTGGAGGTGCCACGGTTAGGATTCGAGGCTTTGGTACTATCGGAGACAACAATCCTCTCTATGTGATTGATGGGGTGCCCACACAAAACCAGGGGAATTTGAATCCGAATGACATTGAAAATATCCAGATTTTGAAGGATGCATCAGCAGCTTCCATATATGGATCGCGAGCTGCCAATGGGGTAGTCATCATCACCACTAAAAGAGGTAAGGTTGGCAAACCTACCATTTCCTTTGACTCCTATTATGGTATACAGACGGCTGCAAATTCGCCAAATCCTTTAAATGCGGAAGAATTGGGTCAATATCTCTATCGCGCCAATATCAATGCGGGACGAACACCTTCGCATGGGCAGTACAGCTGGGGACCTAACGGGGAAGTGACCATCCCGGATTATGTATTCCCAAGCAGAGGAATGGAAGGCGATCCGGGAGTTAACCCCGACTTAT
>JAFMBQ010000580.1 GCA_017858365.1 Algoriphagus sp.
GGTTGAAAACAAACTGAAAAGGGGAGGAAGGTTTTTAGACAGTTTGACGTTTTGCCGCTACAAGAAGTTGGCGATTTTTACCACAAAACTTAATACGAAGCACCAAAGTTCAAATTTAGTAAAAAACTGTCATACGGAGCACTAAACCGCCAATTTCTTGTAGGTGCTGTTAGCGTTTCGTTGGTTCTTTTTCACCGGTCTTACTTTCAATACAAATTTTGCGATTCCTCCACTTAGATATACATGGTTAAACCAATAACCTGAAAGTCTTTTGAAGATCATTTTCTTTCGCAGTTTATAGCTTTTGTAATGTTTCATTATTCCGAGATAGGAGTTCATACTGCTTAAAAATGCTGCTTTTTCTTCTTTGGTGGGTTTATGGTTGCGCACAACTTTGTTTTGTTTTTCAATTGCGTTAAAGAAATTACCTTTTGTGCGATTGGCAATGTATATTCTGTTAGGTTTGATAACTGTTCCTAAAAACTTAACGCCTTTGCTGTAATGTTGCAGATAGATTTTTTTGGGATGCAATGTGAGTTGCAAAGTGGAAAGTAAAAAGTCAGAAAGTTGGGGGATGAGTGATTTTAGATAATCTTTGTCGGGGTGGACAATTATAAAATCATCTACATAACGCCCATAGTATTTTAATCCCAATTGTTTGGTTACAAATGCGTCAAATTGGTGCATATAGAAATTGGCAAAAACCTGCGATGTTAAATTTCCGATAGGCAAACCGCAATCTGGTGGACTGTGGAACAGACTTTTGTTTTTGGGCAAGCCTTCCCAATCTTTTTTATTGCCTTTGATGATGCAGTTTTGGGTGGGGTTATTGAAAATGATTTTTCGGTTAATTTCCAATACCAGCGATTTGTCCGTATGTTCATAGTTATTATGAATAAACTGCTCCAACAATTTGTAAAGTAATTGTCGGTTAATATGCATAAAGAAGCCTTGAACATCTAATTTCAAAATATAGCAATCTTTGCTGTAATTTTCTGAACAAGTTTTGATAAAAGTATCGGCTCGCTGCACTCCATAATGTGTGCCCATTCCATTGCGACAGGCATAGCTGTCGGGAATAAATGTTTTTTCAAAAAGGGGATTCAGTTTATTGATGAGCCAATGATGCACCACTCGGTCCCGAAAATCTGCTGCAAAGATTTCACGCTTTACGGGTTTATTTACAATAAAGGCGATGCTGCGACCAAGTTGATATTTTCCTTGATAAATCTCATCAATAAGTTCGAATACATTCTTTTCCAAATGCTTTTCAAATCTCAAATCATTTTGGGTATTTCTCTTATTTCTCCTGCAATCAAAATAAGCCAAAAATAGCTCTTCAGTGAGTTGGGAGTAATTTATATTGGTGAATAAATTTAACTGCATTTTTTTAAAAATAAAGCCCCCGACAATTGTCGAGGGCTCGTTTCCATTTAATCCCTGAGGCAACGGACAGAAAACCCATTTGTCTTATTGTTGTTGATTCTGTTTACATTGCCTTTGTTGTAATTCAGTTTGCGGTTCCAGGCATTATTTGTATTGTTCTCAGCAGAACTCCACCAGTTACCGTTCTTGCCAATGTTGTTGAATGTTCCATTGTTGTTACGGTTACCGCCCGGAAGACCTGACGTAATAGTAACCACTGTTATTTTAGCTACACAATACCATTTTTTTAATTGTTGGTCTTTACTCATGCAGCGGGTTACCGGATTTAATTGGCACGCTTCTGTTTGCCTTAACATTCAGAACTCAAGCCGGAAACTATTTTTTAACTCACCGCTTTCTGCCAACCTGATAATTGTTTAGATACATTTTCTACAACTTCATTAATTTGAACAAACTGTTTTATACTAATCTGCTGCATGTCTTTCATTAAACGGATAAACAAGCGTATTACCTCAATCCGTTCGCGGGCTTCTTGTAATACCTCTTGTTTATCACGTTTTAAATTGGCTCTGTATATCAATGTGAGCAGCTCTATCGTTTCCTTTTTCAAACTTTCACCAACTGTATATTTATACTCCTTACCAAAATCTTTTGTAAACCGAAAAATAGCCAACAACAAGTCGTAAGTAGCTTTATATACCGGAAGTTCACTGTATAGCGCCATTTTAAAAAAAAAAATTCTTTGGGGCTCCGCCCCAAACCCCAATTATCAAATTGTCAAATGAATCAAATAAATTAATCCCTGAGGCAACGGACAGAAAACCCATCCGTCTTATCGTAGTTGAAGCTGTTTACACGGCCTAAGTTGTAACCCAGAGTGCGGTACCAGGCATTATCCGTACTGTACTCAGCAGAACTCCACCAGAAACCGTACTTGCCAATGCCGTAGAATGAACCACTGCCGTTACGGTTACCGCCCGGAAGACCTGAAAAACCACTTTCGTTGGTTCCGTTGCCTGATACTCCGTTATTGCCAGCCCAAAATTCAGTAGATTTCATCTTCTTTCCAGCAACACTTTCTCCGCCTAAAAAGTCAGTTAAACGAGTCCAGTCTTCATCTGAAGGGATTTTCCAACCTTCTGGCGCCAAGCCACGTGGGTCGTTTACGGCAAACCAATTATACAGTTTACCATAGCGATCTCCATTGTCAGGGTTGTTGTTGTAATAACACCAGGCAGGCTGCCCGTTTTCACCTGCTTTTTTCCATTCCTCATCTGTTTTGGCTTCTGGAATAGGATCGCCATTGCGGAATTTGTCCACGTTGAGGTTTTCTGACATCCATACTTGTTTGCCAATGGTTACTTCATTTGATGCACTTACTTCATTTGATGCACTTACTTCATTTGATGCACCTTCACCACAAGAGCTTAGCATCATTGCAGTCATCACAACCGCACTTAAAATTAAACTTACTTTTTTCATTTTTACCTGTTTTTATTTTTCCTACTCTATTTAAAAGGCTTTTCGGATTTCGCCTGTAAAACTTATTGTTTTTTGTTACTTTCGTATTTTTACCAATGAACGCTAACGTCAGTTCGTCTAATAACCTGCTCCCAAAACCCCCATT
>JAFMBQ010000581.1 GCA_017858365.1 Algoriphagus sp.
TTCAGCTATTATTGGAGGTATGGTCGTTTCCTTTTTTGCTGGATCCAAATTAACTATAAAAGGACCTGCGGCTGGTCTGATTGTTATTGCTGCCAGTGCAGTGGCCGATTTTGGTGGTGGGGAGAAAGGTTGGCATCTGGCCATGGGCACCATCATAGTGGCTGGTGTCATTCAAGTTCTCTTTGGCGTATTTAAACTTGGAAAATGGGCAAACTTTTTTCCTTTATCTGCCATTCATGGAATGCTTGCTGCCATAGGATTGATAATCATAGCAAAACAAATCCCCGTTTTGTTAAATGTAGATCCACTATTTGCAAAAGGTAAAGATCCATTGGAGTTATTGGCATCTATCCCGGAATTTATCTTCAATATGAATCCGAAAGTTGCCGTGATTGGTGTAATTTCTCTTATTATTTTATTTGTTTGGCCAACCTTAAAAAATCCAATCTTAAGGAAAATTCCTGCACCGCTCATCATTTTAGCATTTTCTATTCCTGCCGGAATCTTCCTGGATTTTAAGAATACTGCTCCAACTTATACCTTAGTTCATATAGGCAATTTTATAGATAGTTTACAGATGAATGCCGATTTTTCAGGATTAAGCCAAACCGGTATTTTTATTAAATACGTTATAATGTTTGCTTTAGTTGGAACTTTAGAATCTTTGTTAACGGTTAAAGCGATTGATATTCTTGATCCCGCAAAACAAAAATCAAATACAAATAAGGATTTGATAGCTATTGGTATAGGAAATATAATCAGTGGAATTTTGGGCGGTCTTCCGATGATTTCAGAGGTGGCTAGAAGTTCAAATAATCTTTACAATGGCGGAAAAACAAGATGGGCTAATTTTTTCCATGGCTTTTTTATTTTGATATTTCTTTTACTTGCCGTTCCGCTACTTGAGATGATTCCCAACACTGCCTTAGCCGCTATGTTGATTACCGTAGGATTTAAACTGGCTCATCCAATGGAATTCGTTCACATATTTAAAATTGGAAAAGAACAATTAGCTATTTTCCTGGTAACTATATTTTTTACTTTATTCGAAGATTTATTGGTAGGTATCGCAGCAGGCATAGTGTTAAAATTAATCATTCACTTGTTTAATGGTGCAAAATTTAAAAGTTTATTTAAAGCAACCATCAGAGTGGTTGATGAAGAATTTGGCCCCAGATTAATTATTGAACAATGTGCTGTTTTTTCAAATTGGCTTGGATTAAAAAAGATCCTGGATGAACTCCCTCAAAAGGAAGTTATTTCGATTGATTTTTCTGAACTAAGTTTAGTTGACCATTCCGTATTGGAAAATCTTCATCATTTTAAAAATGATTATGAAAGTTCAGGCGGTAAGGTAGAATTTCAGGGATTAGATCAGTTAAATCAAATCTCTAATCATCCTTTGGCCGCCAGAAGACTAAAATCCTAATTTAAACCGGAGAAAATGACAAAACATATCGCTTTTGATGAAGATCATGTTTTACATGAGTTAAAACATTATTTGCCATCCCAAACACCTCTTAAGGATTTTATTCATCACAATTCATTGCACGCCTTTCAACACAATGAATTTTTTGAGGGTATCTTTAAAGCTTCATCTTTATTTGGTTGTAAGGTCACCCTGTCCTTAAATGAATTTAGAAAATTGCATACGTTAGGGCGAATCCGGACAGAAATTTTGACTAAAACTATTTTGGACAAATTTGGAGAGGCTGATTTTCCAGGTTGGTTAGATAAGGTATTAAATAAATCTTATGATTTTAATATACTACCTGAGGTTGGCTTGTTTAGAAAAAATTGGCAGCGATTTTATCACATTGATTTGGATAACGCAATCCAACCTTTATTATTTAGAATCATTGGAAGTTATCTTGATCAAGGCATTGCACTTTGGCATTTCCCATTTGAGGATAAAGGCTTAATAGCCGCCGTAAAATTATTGGAAGAGAAAAGTTTTTCCAGTTTTTTTAAAACACAGAGAGCCAAAAACTTACTTTTCGAACAGAATTTAAGTATTACTGGATTGTTAAAATTATTGGTTGGAAAAGAAACTCTTTTTCAGGAATATATTTTCGACCAGCAATTTACTCATCGTGGCTGGAGTGGTATTGTTGGTGCCATTGAGGATAACCCCAATTCAATTCTTTATCCTAAGTCTGTTACCTTAAAGGATTTTATTATCCTCGAATTGTTACTTGAAATTGATGCATTAACGGTAGAGTTTGGTGATAATTGGCAGCCTTTGGGACAACTTGTACCTAAGGAGCCCGCTGATTTATTTGCACCTATTCCTAGAACAGAATTACAAGAGGTACTCATTCTATGGCAAATGGCTTTTGAATGGAGTTATTATGATGAAGTTTTTGCGGGTATAATTTCTTTACAAAAACAGAAAAAATCTTTACCTGCAAAGGACAGTTCTCAAATTAATTCACAGACGGAGTTTATAGGTATTTTCTGTATTGATGAAAGAGAGTGTTCCATTAGGAGACATCTCGAATATGTTCAACCACATTGCGAAACAATGGGTTGTCCGGGTTTTTTTGGGGTTGAATTCTTCTTCCATCCCGCCAATGGAAAATTTTATGAAAAATTATGTCCAGCTCCCGTTACGCCTAAATATTTAATCAGGGAAATTGAATCAAAAGGGGTTCGTGGTCATGAAATTCTTTTTAGTAAAAAGGCAAATACCATTTTTAGAGGTTTTGTGATCACCCTCTCTCTTGGCTTTTGGGCTGCCATTCAAATGGTTCTGGATATTTTCAGACCTAAAATGAGTGCTGCAATATCAGATGCTTTCGCTCACATGAATCTAACCTCAACCCTTCAAATTGAGGTTTCCACTCCTATTGTGGTTGAAAATGGGTTGCAGGTAGGTTTTACAATTACTGAGATGGCTGATAGAGTGGAAAATTTACTTTGCGGAATTGGTTTAAGGCAAAACTTTCCGCCCATTGTCTATGCGGTTGCTCATGGAAGCAGTAGTGCAAATAATCCACATCACGG
>JAFMBQ010000582.1 GCA_017858365.1 Algoriphagus sp.
CAATTCATGATCATCACATACCAAATGATATGACTTTATTTAATTTTCTTAATAATGAGGAAGGAAGATTAAATTTTCTTAAAAGGAGATACCAATTATTAAAAATGTCAATTGAAACTAGATTAAGAGAATTATTTAATAGTTAAAAAATGACTAATTTCGAAAATGATTCCACACAATTCATTAAAACTAGGATACTTTGTTTAACATGTCCTTTTTTAAGTGTGGCTGTAAAAGATAATGTTAATATTGAAAAATATGAAACTCGTAATATTATGGGAAAAATAAATTCTGTACAAGAGCAGATTTTAGGTTTTATTAATTTGGATTCTAAAGATATGTTTTTTATCATCGATGCAACAGGTGTCATAAATATTAACTTAAAAACCGTGACTGAGAGCTACGTAATTAAATTACTTAACTAAATTTTAGACATGCTTAAAGATTGCGATTGGTCGTCAAGTAGAAATTATAAAACAGGATCAGAAAATGAGCCTTTACAATTTTATTTAGATGCACTTTGTAACAGTAAAACATTTGATTTACTTCTTGGCTATTTTAGTTCAACGGCAATAAATTTATTATCTCTTGGATTTGCAAATTTTCTTTACGCTGGTGGGAAGATGCGAATGGTAATAAATAATATATTGTCTGAAAATGATAAAGATGCGATTCACAAAGGACAAAATAAAAATATTACAGTACGAAATTTCAATCTTGAGGATATTTTAAGTATTAAGAATTCTTTAGATTCTTATGGAAAACATTTTTTTGAATGTTTAGCCTGGTTAATTTCTCATGAAAAAATTCAAATTAAAATCATAAAACCTAAAAATGGTAAAGGAATTTCTCATTACAAATCAGGAATATTTGGTGATGGAAATAATTCTGTTGGTTTTAAAGCTTCGTGCAATTTTACTGCTTTTGGATTATTGGAAAATTTGGAAGAATTAGATTGTTACTTAACATGGGAAAATGGAAGGTCAAACAAATGGATATTAAGTCAGAGGGAATATTTCGAGCAAATATTTGATGAGAAAGCTGATTTTGTAGAATATTTGAAAGTTACAGATGTAATGATTGCGATAAAAAGTGAATTTGGGGATAAAACTTTAGATGAACTTTTATTGAATGAAAAAGAGCTTTTAGGTATAAAAAATTTAATACCCAATAATGAAAATTTGCAGGTGTCACTTGAAAAGGCAAATATTTTAATTGAGGAGTATGAGAATCAAGAAAGTAAACCAAAGTTTCCTTTTCCGCAGGGAGCTCGTGAATATCAGAAAATTGCTTACCTTAATTGGGTCGAAAATGATAGGAAAGGGTTATTTGCAATGGCAACGGGAACAGGTAAAACATTAACAGCTTTAAATTGTATTTTAGAGGATTATAAACTAAATGATTTTTACAAATTTATTGTATTGGTGCCGACAACAGCTCTGGCTAAACAATGGCTTGAAGAAGCAAAGGAAAAGTTTAATTATCAAAGTACTATCTTATGTTGTAGTGAGAATAACAATTGGAAATCAGAGCTTACTAATCTAGGAAAAAATATTCTTTTTGGTCGGGATATTAACTATGCTGTTATCAGTACTTATGCAACATTCAAAGGTGTTAAGTTTCAAGCAATGTTGAAAGATTATTTTAATGATGATTATTTGAAAATAACTCTGATAGCTGATGAAGCTCATAATTTTGGTGCTCAAGGTTTTCTAAAAGTAATACCAAATTTTTTAAATAAAAGAATTGGTTTATCAGCTACGCCTGAAAGACAGTTTGACGAAAATGGTAACAAACTGTTAGCTGATTTTTTCTCGTGTTCAGAGGGCAAATATACATTTGAGTACAACATGAAAACAGCAATTGATAATGGAATTTTATGTAAATACTATTATTATCCTATTACAGTAAACTTAGAGGACGACGAACAAGAAGAATATCTTAAAATCTCAAAGGAATTAATGAAATATTTTAATTTCGAAACGGGGAAATATAGAGAATCTGATTATGTAAATAGTCTTTTGATGAAGAGAAAAAATATAATCCATAAAGCAAAAAACAAGTTAAATGCTTTGATTTCAATAATAAATAAAATTGGGAAAGAAAATTTCAAAAACGCATTTATTTATGTGCCTGAGGGTATTGAATTTGATAATACTGAAAATGAATTTACACCTCACGAATTTGAAAATGAAACGAGTAAAATTATAGATAATTACTTGTTAGAAATTTACAATAATTTCCAGATAAAGATGGCAAAGTTTACCGGTGAAACAGACAATAGAGAGCAAATTTTAATACAGTTCAAGGAAGGAAATTTAGACGCTTTACTTGCAATGAAGTGCTTAGATGAAGGGGTGGATATACCTCAAACTAAATATGCTATCTTTTGTTCTTCAACTGGAAATCCTAGACAATATATTCAAAGAAGAGGGAGGGTATTAAGGACACATAAAGATAAAGAATTTGCAATTATTTATGATTTAATTGTTAAGCCAGTATTTAGTCAAACTAACACCGATGAAGCCCTAACTAAAATGGAAAAGAATATTTTTTTATCTGAATTAAGGAGGTTAGTAAATTTTGCTGTATTAAGCGAAAATAAAGATCAATCATTAAAAAATTTAGAAGCACTTTGTTATAACTTAGATATAGATATTTATGCTTTAGCAAACAATGAATTGAACAACTATAAATAATATGAAAACATTAAATGACTCGTTAAGAGAAGAATTCGATGATATTCTTAATAAGGAAGAATATAAGAAAATTATCGAGGACAAAAAGTTAGATTTAATTGTATTGAAAAAAGCTTTTGAAATACTTTTAAAATATAAGTCTGATGCTGAAGCTATTGATAAGTCTAAGACAGAGTTTGAAAACTATTTAATTAACTATTTTAAAATTCAAAAAAATGATAATTAATAAAGTAGAGATAAGTAATTTTTTCTGTTTCGTAGGAGACAATTTTTTTGAATTTGATAAAGGATTAAATATAAT